>CADATR010000056.1 GCA_902790885.1 uncultured Eubacteriales bacterium | reverse complement strand
CGGTCTGTTAGCTCAGCTGGGAGAGCGCATGGGTCACAACCATGATGTCGCGGGTTCGAGTCCCTCACAGACCACCATAAAAAACAGACGCCGTCGGGCGTCTGTTTTTATGTGTTCGTTATTACCGCGGGCGTCTGTTATTTGCTTCCCTTGTAGTCGAAAATCATCATGGTGCTGTCGTCGAACTGCGGCGCGCTGCCCGCAAAGCTGTCTATATCCTTTTTCATCGATGCCAGCAGCTCTGCAGGAGGAACGTCCTTGCTCCTGTCAGGCTTTTCTTTTTTCTCTTTTTCGTCTTTTCCATACATGTATGATATACTAAATGACACTATGAAGAAGACTTTTTTTCTGTTAATCGCGGCATTTGTCATCGCTGCGGACCAGCTGACAAAATATCTGGTAAGGGCAAACATGCAGCCGGGCGACAGGATACCTGTCATCGGGGACTGGATGAGTATTTATTATGTTCAGAATACCGGCACCGCTTTCAGCATGTTCAGCGGCAACCGCTTCGTTACTGTATTCCTGACATCCGCCCTCATCATATTCTGTATAGTCTTTATCGTTAAGGAGATCCGCGACGGGGAAAGGCTTATACCGGCCCTTTTCACTCTGGTTGCGGCCGGAGGCATATCCAACATGATCGACAGGCTCCTTCTCGGATATGTGACTGACATGATATCATGCGGCAGCTTTGCTGTTTTCAACGTCGCCGATATAGGTGTTACCTGCGGATGCTTTCTTACAGCCGCGGCGATGCTTATCCTTTACAGGGACGATGAGAAGGAGGCATAGATGTCAGATCTTATTCTTACCGTAAAAGCCTCCGCCGATGATGCCGGCTCAAGACTTGACGCCTTCATCGGATACAACACGGACGAGCTCTCGAGAAGCTATGCTGTAAAGCTTATCGAAAAAGGACGCGTAAGCGTCAACGGAAATACCATAACAAGCAAAAAGCATGCTGTGTCCGAAGGCGACACGGTGACCATAGCGATGCCTGAGCCGGAGCCTCTTGAAATAACCGCAGAGGACATCCCGCTTGACATAGTATACGAGGATGAAGATGTCGCGGTGATCAACAAGCCGCGCGGCATGGTGGTTCATCCGGGTCCGGGCAACCACTCCGGCACTCTTGTGAACGCCATCATGTACCACATGGGAGACTCTCTGTCTTCCATCAACGGAGTCATTCGTCCTGGCATAGTCCACAGAATAGACAAGGACACGAGCGGTCTTCTGATGATAGCCAAGAACGACAGGGCCCACGAATCTCTCGCGGCACAGCTTAAGGAGCACAGCGTCACCAGGGAATACACAGCACTGGTCTGCGGAAACGTACGTGAAGACGATCTTACGATAAACGCCCCCATCGGCCGTGATGAACGCAACCGAATGCGCCGTGCCGTGAACGGAAGCGGAGCAAAGAACGCCGTCACTCATATAAAGGTGCTTGAGCGCTTCGGCAGATATACTCTTGTAAAAGCAAAGCTCGAGACCGGGCGCACTCATCAGATAAGAGTCCACATGGCATATAAGCAGCACCCTCTTGCAGGCGATGAGCTGTACGGCCCGCGCGGCCGGTCCGCTAAGGTCGGAGGCATCGAAGTCAGAGGTCAGCTGCTGCACGCGGGCACACTCGGCTTCATCCATCCTTCTTCTGGCGAATACCTGGAATTCCATTCACCGCTGCCTGATATATTCGAAAGTGTACTCACAAATCTTCGCAAATAAAAAACCGGCCGGGCCGGTTTTTTGATTTTTATTCGATTATATCCTGATTGAAATCGAACTCGACTTCGCTCTCCTCTTTTGCCGGAGCCGGAGTCACCTTTTCTACGACCGGTTCTGCCTTCTCAACGACAGGCTCCTGTCTGACGACATCAAAGTCTACCGTTCTGGCCTGACGGGCTTCACCCGTGCGGTTGTCGCCCTCGCCATACGGGCCGTAGTAGCTGTACTGGCTGCTGAATCCGGTTATCATGTAAAAGACCGGCGAGAGGAACGTGTATCCCCACGCCCATGACTCAGGCTGGCCGTATGCCTTTGCAGTAGCCTTTCCTATCTGATACATATAGTAAAAATACAGGAGCCAGCCTACGATCGGTATCACTACCAGAAGCTTTCTCAGCCAGTACCACGGATCGTTCATTACCTTTTCACAGAGCTTATACTCGTTGTAGAAAGGAACGAATCCTATCCATCCCGGTTCTCCGGCTTTCTCGAACATCTTCCAGAGTCCGACAGCCATAAGGACATACCAGATCCCGGACGAACCCGAAGCGGACGAGCTGTTCTCCTGCGCGTATGTCAATATTGAATCCATTTCAAGTCTCCTTTTCTGTTGATTCAGCCGGGACAGCTACTGCTCTGCAGGGTCGTTTTCGACTATGCGTCTGATCTCTTCCCTGTCAGCCGCGCGCTGTTCTTCGAGCTTTTTATAGTCATTCTCCTGTTTTTCAACAAGCGCCTCGCCGAAGCGTTTTGCGCCGCTTATCAGAAGCGCCCCGCCGGCAACTCCGTACGCAACTATCTTTAAAAGAGTGCTTCCAAGATTTCTGTCGGCAGCTGCATTGATATTATTGATTCCTGTTTTATTGCTTGCCATCTTAAGTCCCTCCTCAGATGAATGATCAACAAAATGATTATAGCACAAAACTATGCAAATCATATACATCTGTCCTGCGTGCCGAGAGGAGCGGCAGCTTCTGTCTTACCTCATCTATGTAATCAAGGTCTATCTCCGTTACGGCTTGCCCTTCCTTCTCATCCATCTGCATCAGCACTCTGCCCCACGGATCAGTGATTATCGAGTGACCGTATCCTATGTATCCGGCGCCGGGATCCTGCGCGGCTGCCGTTCCCACCATATAGATCTGGTTTTCTATGGCCCTCTGCCTGAACGCTGTTTCCCAGTGCGCCGGTCCTGTAGTCATGTTGAATGAAGCAGGGTTGAATATCACCTTTGCTCCGGCGAGCGCCGGGATGCGGGAGCTCTCAGGAAACCTTATGTCGAAGCAGATATTTACAGCCATGCTGCACCACTCCGTTTCGAATGTATCGAAGGTATTGCCGGCTGTAAGCGTGTCGGACTCCCTGAATACCTGCTCGCCGTGCGCGTAAATGTCGAAGAGGTGCACCTTGCGGTGTTTGCCTATCTGCCTTCCCTCCCTGTCGAAAACATAGCAGGTATTGTAGACATTCCCGTCTTCGCCCAGCTCGGGAACAGACCCGCCAACGACATATACTCCGTTCTTGCGTGCTATCGTCGACATGGCAAGCCAGCTGTCACCCTTCTCGGGTTCTGCATTCACCGGGAAGAGATCTGTCTGGTAAGGACTGTTCCATATCTCAGGAAGGCTGATGATATCGGCGCCATCCGCAGCCCCGTCTGCGATCAGCTCCGCCAGTCTCTCTATGTTTTCATACTTATCTTCATGCACCTTCAGCTGAAGGCTCGCTATCTTTATTTTGTTCATGTCGATGCCCTTCCTTTTACAGAAATGATATCAGCGCCGTTCCTGCCAGCATGATCAGCATGCCGCCCACCTTGCGCAGAGTAACGGGTTTTTTGTCGATCCCGAGGAATCCTGCAGCGTCAATGGCCAGACCCGAGATCATCATGCCTACCAGGTTTGTGATAGTCGCGAGGCCTGTACCGAGCAAAGGCGCTACAGCCGCATTGCCGCTTACAACAGTCAGGGCAAACAGCCCTCCGCTTATCATCCACAGCCTGAAAGCAGGCCTGTCATCTGACGGCGGATCAAATATGCCTTTTTTGCCTTTGAAAACCGCCAGCGCGAGGACCACCACCGAGGTGGATATGAGCGCTGTTGACATAGAAATGAGAGTCGCCTTGCTTACTGACTGCACAACAGTCCTGAGCGTCCCGTTAACCGCTATCTGCACTGAGCACGCTACTCCGCAGATGAATGACAGCGCCGTATACAGAGGAGGAAGCCCTCCGCGGAGCTTTTCTCCCTGCCCCTTCTCGTGTGTTACCAGTATAAGTCCGGCCAGAACGAGGACAGCTCCGGCAAGCCTTGTGACAGACATCCCTGCCTTTTCGGCTCCGAACAGGGCAAAGTGATCGATTACCAGCCCCGTGACCACCTGTCCGAAGTTCAGTATCATGACATTGCCGGCAGCCCCCAGCTCGGGCACGCACAGTATGTTGAGAGTGACTATGATTATAGCGCAGACTCCTCCCAGCCATATCCACGGAGGGTTCTTGGCTATTTCGCTCACCGGTATCACGAGTCCATGTTCGGTGATAATAATAAAGGCGGCAAGGCAAAGCCATGCCACCATAAAATTGAGTCCCGCTGTAATGAACGGAGATCTGAAAAACCTTCTGGCTTCAGTATTGATACTTGCCTGCAGCGTCGAAGCGATGCCGGCTATAACTCCCGTAATAAGAGCAAACAATGTTATCCCTGATCCCTTTTATGCCTGTTATTTTATCCAGCTCTCGTCGGAAGGATCATCCCTGAACGCCTTAAGTCTGTCGATATCTCCGGCTGCGATATAACCGTTTTCTGCCGCAGCCGCTATTACCTCATCGAAATCAGTCAGCGATATCCACTCGATCCCTGCTGCTGCCATGCGGTCTATACCCTTTTTCATTCCGTAGGTCATGATGGAGATAACGCCGAGCACCTCAGCTCCGGCTTCTCTGAGAACGTTGACCGTTTCTATGCAGCTTCCGCCCGTTGAGATCAGATCTTCAACTACTACGACCTTCTGGCCCTTCTCGAGTCTTCCTTCTATCTGATTGCCTCTTCCGTGATCCTTGGCTCCCGATCTTACATAGCCCATAGGGAGTCCCATGAGATGAGCCGTGATGGCCGCGTGGGCGATGCCCGCCGTAGCGGTTCCCATAAGCACTTCAACCTCAGGGAACTTCTCCCTGATGGTAAACGCGAGAGCTTCCTCAACATCAGTCCTCACATCAGGAGCTGTAAGAGTCAGCCTGTTGTCGCAGTAGATAGGGCTCTTGATTCCGCTGGCCCATGTAAAAGGCTCCTCCGGTCTCAGGAACACGGCTTTGATCCCGAGAAGATCGTTGGCGATAAGTCTTTTGATATCAGTGTTTTTATCCATTTTGCATTTATCCTTTAAATAAATTCATTCTTGCATCTTGTGTATGCCTCTATCGGTTTCTCCGCAGCCGTGACAGGTCTTCCCACCACGATGAAGTCCGAACCGGCTTCCTTTGCCTGGGCAGGTGACATTACGCGCCTCTGATCATCAGCCGCGTTATCTTTGAACCTTATGCCAGGTGTAACGGTAAGGAAGTCCGCCCCGCAGGCTTCGTGGATCTCAGCTGCTTCGAAAGCTGAGCACACTACTCCGTCGAGCCCTGCCGTCTTTGCATTGAGAGCGTACTGTCTTACTACCTCATTCATAGGCTTGCCGATCAGAAGCTCGTTGTGGAGGGTCTCCTCATCTGTAGATGTCAGCTGAGTAACAGCGATCAGCTTAGGCTTGTCCGCATATCTCGCGGCTCCGAGCATAAGCCCCTCCTTCGCAGCCTTCATCATCGCGATGCCTCCAGCCGCATGTACATTCACCATGTCTACACCGTATTCGCCAAGCACCTGCATGGACTTTTTAACGGTGTTCGGAATGTCATGGAGCTTGAGGTCGAGGAACACCTTGTGTCCCCTGTCCTTCAGCAGCTTTATCATTTCAGGTCCCTCGGCATAGAAAAGCTCCATGCCGATCTTGACATATGGTCTGCCTGCTCCGATGCTGATATCGTCGCAGCTGACGACTTCATCTCTTATCCTTGTGAGCTTGTCAAGGAATTTGATCGTCTCATCAGCACTTTTAAAGTCACAGGCAATTATTACATCCCTCTCAGTAGCCATATCTCACCTCTCTGAACTAAAATATCAATCTCCCTATATAGCTATTATACAGTTATACGGCAAAACTGTCGATTCCGTACTTTTTCATCGCTTCAGGCAGCTCACGCACGATATTGCGGGAAGCATACGGATCCACAAGATTGGCAGCTCCTACCTCCACGGCAGCTGCTCCCGCTGCCATCATCTCGAGAACGTCTTCTGCCGATGATACTCCTCCCATTCCTATCACCGGTATCTTTACCGCCTTTGCCGTCTGATAGACCATGCGAAGAGCCACAGGGAACACCGCCGGGCCCGACAGTCCGCCGGTCACATTCGCAAGCAGCGGTTTGCGTGTCTTAAGGTCGAACCTCATTCCCATGAGCGTGTTTATGAGGCTGATCCCGTCAGCTCCCTCAGTTTCACAGGCTCTCGCGATCTCTGTAATATCTGTCACATTAGGCGACAGCTTCATGATTATAGGCTTGTCTGTCATCCAGCGTACGGCTTTTACGACTTCAGCAGCCATCTTCGGATCCGTGCCGAAGCTCATTCCGCCTCCGTGCACGTTAGGACAGCTGATGTTTACCTCATACCAGCCTATCATGTCCGCCACAGCTGATCTGTCAAAGCGCTTCACTACCTCAGCGTACTCATCTGTAGAAAAGCCGCTGACATTGGCCATGACAGGCTTGTGGAAAACTCTCGCCAGTTTTGGGAGCTCCTCCCTGATGACGTCGTTCACACCCGGGTTCTGCAGGCCTACCGAATTCAGCATGCCCGACGGGCATTCCGCTATGCGCGGAGTATCATTCCCGAATCTCGGATCGAGAGTCGTGCCCTTGAAAGAGAAAGTCCCCAGGCAGTTTATGTCATAGAGCTCGGCAAACTCATACCCGTATCCGAACGTGCCCGACGCCGGTATCACAGGATTGTCCAGGGTGATGCCGCAAAGATCGACTCTTGTATCTACCATAGTACCTCCTCCGCTTTGAGCACCGGCCCTTCCTTACAGATGCGCTTATATCCGTTTTTTGTCTTTGTGCTGCAGCCCATGCAGGCGCCGAAACCGCAGCCCATGCGCTCCTCAAAGCTCATCTGTCCGCTTATCCCCGCCTTTTCATATACCTTGTCGTATACAGCCTTCAGCATAGGCTCAGGTCCGCATGTATAGAAGTGCGTGAAAGTCTCTTCGCTGTTAATAAGCTCCCTGAACGCGTCAGTAACAAAACCGCGCACGCCGCTGCTTCCGTCAGCTGTCGCGACTATCACCCGCGCTCCAAGCTTCTCGAATTCATTAACGAAGTACATCTCCTCACCGCTGTTGAATCCGAGGATCACTGTGACATTGGCCTCAGTAAGGCAGCGTGCCAGCAGATAAAGCGGCGGTATGCCTACGCCTCCGCCGATGAGCA
This sequence comes from uncultured Eubacteriales bacterium, assembly GCA_902790885.1. Next base: position 6,058 of record CADATR010000056.1, on the reverse strand, counting down.
GAGGACGTTCTCCAGCTGCGCTTATATCATATCCGTTGCCGAGCCCTGTCAGCACATCGAGCTCTGCTCCCGGAGTCAGGCATGTCATCTCCTCAGTCCCGTGCCCGAGCACCTTGTAGATGATGGTCAGCCCGTCCCTGCGTGCATCACAGATGCTTATCGGACGGCGCAGAAAGTGTCCGCTGAGCTTTATGTTGATGAACTGTCCCGGTGCCCTTACTCCGCTCGTATCTCCGCTCATACGCATGAGCCAGGTGGTAGGAGTGAGCTTTCTGTTCTCTTCGATCGTAAAAAATCCCTGTTTCATTTATCCGGTATCCTAAGCGTCTATCGTCGATATGGTCTGTGTTGTTTCTTCAAGTACATCGAGGAGCACGCTGACGGTGTCGAGCGAGGTGAACAGCGTAGCATTGTTTTCGCTCGCGCACTGCCTTATCAGCGCTCCGTCATTCGCCGTAACGTGGTCGCCCACCTTGCGGGTGTTGATGATATACGCGATGTGACCCATTCTTATTGCATCGAGTATCTCGTTGGAGCCTTCGCTTATCTTTTTGAGCTCCTTTGTCTTTATTCCGTTCGCCTTGAGGAATCTCGCAGTGCCCGGTGTGCCCACTATATTGAATCCGAGATTATAGAATCTGCGGATCAGCGGAAGCGCCTCTGCCTTGTCATCTCCGGCAAGCGTCGCAAAGACAGTGCCGTAATTGCGCAGCTTTGTGCCTGAAGCTGTGAGGGCCTTGTACAGAGCTCTGTTGAGCTTGTTGTCGTATCCTATCGCCTCACCGGTCGATTTCATCTCAGGCGACAGATAGGAATCGAGTCCCTTTATCTTGTTGGAGCTGAAGACCGGCACCTTTACGTAATATCTCTTCTTCTCTTCAGGATAAAGGTCGAATATCCCCTGCTCCTTGAGAGACTTTCCGAGCATCACCTCTGTCGCTATGTCGGCCAGGCTGTATCCCGTCGACTTTGACAGGAACGGTACTGTTCTTGACGATCTCGGATTTACTTCGATTATATAAACTTCCTCATTCTGATCCACGATGAACTGGATATTATAAAGTCCGATTATGCCGATCCCCGGGCCGAGCTTCTTGGCGTACTGAAGGATCTTGCCCTTTACCTTGTTGCTTATCGAGAAGGTCGGATAGACCGAGATGGAGTCGCCGGAGTGTACTCCCGTTCTTTCAACGAGCTCCATTATGCCCGGCACAAACACGTCGCGTCCGTCGCAGACTGCGTCCACCTCGACTTCCTTGCCCAGTATGTATTTATCTACGAGTACAGGCTTGTCCTCGTCTATCTCTACAGCAGTCTTGAGATACTGCCTCAGCTGATCTTCGTTGCTGACTATCTGCATGGCCCTTCCGCCCAGAACGAACGACGGCCTTACAAGTACAGGATATCCTATATCTTCAGCAGCCTTCACGCCGTCTTCGATCTTGGTGACCGCGTGCCCCGGCGGCTGAGGGATGCCCAGCTCATCAAGCACCTTTTCAAATCTGTCTCTGTTCTCAGCCCTGTCGATAGCTTCGCAGTCCGTGCCTATGAGCTTCACTCCTCTTTCCATGAGAGGCTCGGCAAGATTTATCGCCGTCTGGCCGCCGAGCGTTGCTATGACGCCCTCAGGCTGCTCGAAGTCGATGATGGCCATTACATCCTCAGCTGTGAGCGGCTCAAAGTACAGCTTGTCCGCAGTCGTGTAATCCGTCGACACGGTCTCAGGATTGTTGTTGATGATGATGGCTTCGTATCCGGCGCGCCTTATCGTCTGGACCGCATGCACGGTGGAATAGTCGAACTCAACGCCCTGGCCTATCCTTATAGGGCCAGCGCCAAGCACTACTATCTTTTTCTTGTCGGAAAGTCTGGATTCGTTCTTCCCTGTATATGAAGAGTACAGATAAGCGATGTACTTGCCTGTATGGAGCGTATCCACCATCCTGAATACAGGAGTGATGCCGTTGTCCTTTCTCTTCTGATATACCTCTTTCTCGCTCAGATTCCAGAGTATGGAGATCTCCTTATCCGAGAATCCCATCACCTTGGCAGCCGCGAGTGTTTTTACATCGTTTACGCGCTCCCTGAGAGTCTTCTCCATGTCGATTATGGATCTGAAGGCTTCAAGGAAAAGCTCCGTGATCATCGTAGCTTTATGTATCTCTTTCACGCTGATGCCGCGCCTCAGAAGCTCGGCTATCGCGTACATGTTGTCGTCCTTGAATTCCGAGATGTATTCCATCAGGCTGTTGCGGCTCATGCCGTCGAACTTGGCAAGATGCAGATGGCAGACGCCTGTCTCGAGCGACCTTATGGACTTGAGGAAGCTCTCAGTAAGCGTTGAACCTATGCCCATTACCTCTCCTGTTGCCTTCATCTGCGTGCCCAGCACATTCGTGGCGTCGCTGAACTTGTCGAACGGGAATCTCGGGAATTTCGCTACTATATAGTCGAGGCTCGGTTCTGTAGAAGCCAGTCCTCCGGCCACCTCGATCTCGTCGAGTGTCATTCCGAGGGCTATCTTCGCGGTGACTCTCGCGATAGGATAACCGGATGCCTTCGACGCCAGAGCTGATGACCTCGATACTCTTGGGTTGACTTCTATCAGGAAGTACTCGCTCGTCTCCGGATGAAGCGCAAACTGCACATTGCATCCGCCCTCTATTCTGAGCTCGCGGATTATCTTGATCGCGGAATCGTTGAGCATTTTAAGATCGTGGTCGTTCAGCGACAGTATAGGCGCTACGACGATGGAGTCACCGGTATGCACTCCGACCGGGTCAACGTTCTCCATTCCGCATATGGTGATGGCCCTGTCGGTGCCATCACGCATTACCTCGAATTCTATCTCTTTATAGCCCTTAACTGACTTTTCTATCAGCACCTGATGGACAGGTGAAAGGTTGAAGGCGTTGATCGCTATATCCTCGAGTTCCTTCTCATCGTTCGCGAATCCGCCTCCGGTACCGCCCAGTGTGAACGCAGGTCTGAGAACTACCGGATAGCCGATGTCCTGTAGCCGATATCCTTCGCTGCCTTCTTTGCTTCTTCGATGCTGTATGTGATCTCGCTTGGTATCACAGGCTCTCCGATGGACTCGCACATTTCCTTGAAGAGTTCCCTGTCTTCAGCTCTTTCTATGGAATCCGCCGGTGTTCCGAGCAGCTTTACTCCGCACTCGTTGAGGACACCCTTGCGGTCGAGCTGCATCGCCAGATTGAGTCCCGTCTGCCCTCCGATTCCCGGCACTATGGCGTCAGGTCTCTCATATCTGAGGATCTTCGCTACGTATTCCAGGGTCAGAGGCTCCATGTACACCTTATCCGCGATCGAAGTGTCGGTCATGATCGTTGCCGGATTGGAATTGCAGAGTATTACCTCATACCCTTCCTCCTTGAGTGCCAGGCAGGCCTGTGTGCCCGCATAATCAAATTCCGCAGCCTGTCCGATAACGATCGGGCCGCTTCCGATAATAAGTACTTTTTTGATGTCTTCTCTTTTTGCCATTTATTCTCCCCTTTTTCAGTTTTCTACCGATCAGTCATTACATTGTAAGCTATCTTTCCGCCGCATACCGTAAGGTAATTGCGGCCCATTACTCTCCATCCCTCAAATGGCGAAGCCTTTCCCATCGAAAGGAATTCCTCCTTCTCTATGGTCCACTCCTCGGTGAGGTCCCACACCGAGTAATCATTGCCCAGAGGTATACCGAAGCGTCTTCGCGGATTGTATACGAGAAGCTGCTCAAGCTTTTCCATTGTGATGATGCCCGGCATCACCAGATAGGTATATACCAGCGGGAATGCTGTCTCGATACCTACGATGCCGAAGGCCGACTTCTCGAGCCCCCGCGACTTCTCTTCAGCCGAGTGAGGTGCGTGGTCTGTCGCTATGCAATCGATCGTGCCGTCGGTGATGCCCTCAAGCAGTGCTTCCCTGTCTGAAGCGTCGCGAAGCGGCGGGTTCATCTTCCAATTGCCGTCTTCCATAAGCATGCTGTCATCGAGAAGCAGATAGTGAGGACCAGTCTCGCATGTGACGTCCACTCCGCTCTTCTTTGCGTCTCTGATGATGCTGACGCTCTCCTTTGTGGATATGTGGCAGACATGATACGCGCAGCCCGTCTCATCTGCCAGCTTAAGATCGCGTTCTATCTGTCGCCACTCGGACTCTGAGCAAATGCCCCTGTGCCCGTGCTCAGCCGCGTACTTCCCATCGTGTATGTAGCCGCCGTGAAGCAGACTGTTCACCTCGCAGTGGGCAGTTATTATCTTCCCGAGCGACTTCGCTTTCTCCATCGCCGCTCTCATCATTTCATCTGACTGCACTCCGTGCCCGTCATCCGAGAATGAGATGCAGCTGTCTGCCATGCCCTCGAGATCTGCCAGCTGCTCACCCTTCTGGCCGACGGTGATCGCCGCATACGGATAAACGTGTATGCACGCGTCGCGGTCTATGATGCTTTGCTGCATCCCGAGGTGCTCAACTGAATCCGACACCGGAGCCAGATTAGGCATGGTGCAGGCGGCAGTATAGCCTCCGTGCGCGGCCGCCTTTGAGCCGGTCGCTATTGTTTCTTTATAAGAAAAACCCGGTTCTCTGAAGTGCACATGCACATCGCAAAAACCGGGCAATATGGTGTATGTAGAAGAGAGACCGATCCCCGCATCCCTCAGCAGCTTAGTATCGATAGTCGGGCTGAAGCTCAGCTTATCAATGCCAGTCTTTTCCATTAGTACCTCCTTTTTCAGTCAGTATAGTGTACCACGAAGAAAGGGAGTTATCAACGGAGTGAACAAGCGGATTTCTTTTCAAGATGATTTTTTTCTTGTTCAGATTCAAAAGCGGGCTGCAATAATACCGTCAGGCACGCTCTAAAGAATTTTTAGTAAAAGCAATCTGCCGTCTTCTACAGTGATCTCTGCGGTCTCTCCCGGCAGAACTTCGTTGCTGGTAGCATACTGGTAATCAGGGCCTATTGAAGCTTTATCCAGTCCGAACTTTGCGCCGCGTATGCTCACGCCGTCTGCCTGCCCCTCGAGCGCGACAAGTGAGAAGAACGGATAATGGTCTTCCACTGACGCTGTCCCGGGATGATTTTTCCCCTCTTCATCGGTCCACGACGAGATAAGCTCCATCTCCGACCAGTCATCGGCGATCATCCCGTGGCAGCCCCGGTTTTCAAGGGCTGTCAGGATATACAGATTCACGAGGGTGTGATCGAGCCTGGCTCCGACGGCTCCGAGAAGCAGGAATTCACTGAACCCGCGCTTTATCCCCTCCTTCATGGCATAGACTGTATCGGTGTCGTCTTTTGCCACAGGAAGAGTGATGGTCTCAACATCCATATGAGGATCTTCATGTGAGTCCCAGTCACCCACGATAAGTGACGGCTCTGCGCCAAGCCCGCTGAGATGCTTCAGTCCGCTGTCACAGTAGACTGTAAAATCGTCAGCGCGCAGATATCCGCGCATCCGTGAATAATCGCTTATGTCAGCGCCGCCGATAATGACACATCTTCTGCATTTATCCATAGTCTTAAGCCTCGTGGACCAGCTTTCCGTTCATGTCCTCGATATCTATGGCTATGATGAGAGTCCTCGGTGCGTCCTTCTCGATCTCATGCTCGATATACTCCTCTGTGCATGGGAACTTTGAGCAGATCAGTCTGGATATCCTGACGATCTCTCCTGCGTCTTCGATGAGCTCGGCCTTGCCGAAAATGATGACGCTCTTCACGTATTTTGCCCAGTCGCCTTCCTTCTGGTATTCTCCGCCGAACACGCAGTACGATACCTTAGGATCGGCCTTTACGGCGCTGACTCTGTGTCCGAAATTCGCTCCGTGGATGTATATCTTATTGGTCTCTTCGTCATAGTAGTGATTGATAGGGAATCCGTAAGGATATCCGTTGTCACCCTGTACAGACATGACTCCTCTTGTCTCTGTCTTCAGAAGATCTATGATCTCCTCATGACTCAGTGCCTGCTTGCTTCTTCTCATTGGTCTGAACATGTCGTCCTCCTATCTGGATGCTATCATCTCTTTTAATTCTTCA
>CADATR010000055.1 GCA_902790885.1 uncultured Eubacteriales bacterium | reverse complement strand
CACGGTACAAACCTTGCAAGTCGCTTTGGGGTTCGTCGGCAACTACGCCCCTTGTGGACTTTCACCACAGACTGACGGCATGCCCGTCATACATCAAAATGCCGGCCAGTCTGACCGGCATTCTTTTATTTTTGCTTCATTGCGTATGTGCCGTCAGGCAGCATTACGCGTCCCTTTTCCATATCGCAGTACACATCGTACATTATCGCTCTTATCCTGTCTCTTGCCCTGCCGCTCTTTACAGGACAGGCCACTTCGACTCTCCTGTCGAGATTGCGCTTCATGATGTCAGCTGAAGAGATGTACATCACCTCGTCTATCCCCTCGCCGAAAATGTATACTCTTGAATGCTCAAGGAACCTTCCGACCTTATTGACTATGCACACGTTCTCAGTGCAGCCTTCAACTCCCGGCAGCAGACAGCAGATGCCGCGCACTATCATGCGCACCTGACAGCCGGCGCACGACGCCTCCATCAGTGCCTCTATCATCTCCTCATCGGTAAGTGAATTGATCTTGAAGAATATCCTGCCGTGCCTGCCTTTTGCCGTTTCCCTGCGTATCAGCTTAAGCAGCTCGCTCCTCATGCTTACAGGCGATACAGCAAGAGGCGCGTAATCACGTTCTGCGGCATGTATGCGGTCCTTGCATATATCCTTGAAGAGTCTTGATACGGCTTTTCCTATCTCCTGATCATAAGTGATCAGCGACAGATCGGTATACTGCGCGGCTGTCTTTTCGTTATAGTTGCCCGTAGATATCTGGGTGATATAGCTCTTCTTTATGTCTCCGTCAGCTGATCTGCCCTGCAGCACCACCTGACACATTTTTGAATGCACCTTATACCTGTCAGTGCCGTAATACACCCTGCAGCCCGCGGCAGACAGCTTCTCAGCCCAGCGGAGATTGTTCTCCTCATCAAAGCGGGCCCTGAGTTCGAGTATGACTCTCACCTTTTTCCCGGATCTGGCCGCGTATATAAGGTGATCAACGATCTTAGGATTGGATGACAGCCGGTATATGGTAATGCGTATCTCTGACACATCGGGCGAAACCGAAGCCTCGCGCAGGAGTCCGAGGAAAAGATCGATCGAATCCTCAGGATAGCATGAAAGCAGGTCTTTCCTCTTTACCTCGTCTATCACATTGCCTCTGAGAGCTTTTGTCTGATCAGCCGGAACATGCGGCGGGTATGTCAGTCTTGCTCTGGTCTCCGCAGGCAGCAGCCTTTCGAGTTCGCTCACGTATGAGAAGTCTATCCTGGTAGTCGTGAACATCTGGCGCTCGTCAAGGCCAAAAGTCCTCGCGAAGTACTTTCTGAGTGCCCTGCCCGGAAGTCCGTCTGATATCAGCTTATCCGCCGGTCCATCCTTTCTGCGGCGAAGGGCGTCGCGCATCTCTCCAGCCGTATTGGCTTTGTCTGTTCCTCCGTGCGCCTCTGAACTGCGCGCTATGTCTATTACATGAAGTTCGAGCGGCACAAACGGCACAAAAAGAGTGTCCGCGAACATCCTGATTATGTCTTCAGTCAGCACATATCTGAATCCGTCGCCAGGGAGCACCTTTATAAGCGGGATCGATCCCGGTATGTCGATGAAGCCGAACTTGTCTTCGAGCTCAGCATCGAGTGTCGAAATTATATACGGCCGCTCCTCATCCATGGCAGGCAGCGGGCCGTCAGCATCAAGAATCCGAACTATGAGGCGGTCTTTTATCTGGTCCCTGAAGTAATCGAAGCATCTGCCCCTTTCTTCATCGCTCAGCTGCCACGGCTCAAGCCTTACTACGCCTTCCGCAGCCAGTTTCTTCTCTACGATGCCGTACGCCATGTCCTTTTTCATCAGCAGTCCCGGTACGAGGTCGTGTATGCGTCTCAGCTGATCAGCGGCGGTCATTCCCGACTTCTCGTCTATGGAATCCCAGCCCTCGTCATCCTCGCCAAGGAGGCTGCCTACCCTTACCTTAAAGAACTCTTCAAGGTTGGATACAAATATGGCAATAAAACGCAGGCGTTCAAAAAGAGGCACTGTTTCATCCAGTGCCTCTTCGAGCACACGCTCATTGTATCTCAGGCATGAGATTTCTCTGTTTTGCGTGAAGCCTTCTTCGTACAGCATTACCTTCTCTTGTTGTCAGTGCGCTTTACATCAGGGCGCTCAAGGTTGATGCGGTTCTGGCTGTCGATCTCCGTGACCTTGACAGTTACTACATCACCGATGTTCATTACATCTTCTACCTTGGCGACTCTGTGGTCAGCCATCTTTGAGATGTGCAGCAGGCCTTCCTTGCCCGGCAGGATCTCGAGGAATGCTCCGAAGTTCATGATTCTTGTGACCTTGCCTTCGTAAGTCTCGCCGACCTCGACATCCTTTGTGATGAGCTCGATCTCTCTGCGTGCAGCCTCAGCGCTTTCCTGATCTACAGCATAGATAGCGATGAATCCGACATCCTCGTCAGAGATATCGATCTTGGCACCTGTCTCGTCGACGATCCTGTTGACAGTCTTTCCTCCAGGTCCGATGACCAGTCTGATCTTGTCAGGGTCAACTCTCATGCTGATGAATCTCGGAGCGTACTTGCTGAGTTCAGCTCTTGGCTCAGGGATCTCTTCGAGCATGTTCTCGAGGATCTTCGCTCTTCCGATCTTGGCCTGATCGAGAGCCTGCTTGAGGATCTCTCTGTTGAGGCCGTGTACTTTGATATCCATCTGAAGAGCTGTTACGCCGTCAGGTGTTCCTGTGACCTTGAAGTCCATGTCGCCAAGGAAGTCTTCCATTCCCTGGATATCGGAAAGGATGGCAAATTTGCTCGATCCGTCCTCATTGAATCCTTCGATGAGTCCCATCGCGATTCCAGATACAGGCTTTTTGATAGGAACGCCGGCGTCCATGAGAGCCAGTGTGGATCCGCATGTCGAAGCCATCGATGAAGAACCGTTCGAAGACATTACTTCGGAGACGACTCTGATGGCATACGGGAATTCCTCTTCGCTTGGAAGTACAGGCAACAGAGCTCTTTCAGCAAGAGCTCCGTGTCCGATCTCTCTTCTTCCAGGTGATCTGCTAGGCTTTGCCTCTCCTGTGCAGTAACCAGGGAAGTTGTACTGATGCATGTATCTCTTGCGTGTCACGTCATCATCGATGCCGTCGAGGTACTGAGCCTCTGAAAGCGGCGCAAGTGTGGCGATCGAAAGGACCTGAGTCTGGCCTCTCTTGAAGAGTCCGGATCCGTGTGTTCTCGGAAGATAGCCTGTCTCGCTCCAGAGCGGTCTGATCTCGTCCGGCTTTCTGTTGTCAGGACGTACGCCTTCTTCGAGAATGCGGCGTCTGACTTCTTCTTTCTTGATGTTGTAGAGGACTTCGTCCACTTCTGCCATTCTGTCTTCGTACTCTTCAGCGAAGTGCTCTTTTGCGTCAGCAGCAACGGCGTCCATGTTGGCGAGTCTTTCCTGCTTGTCGAATGTATAGATGGCATCTACCATCTTCTGTGTAGCGTACTCTCTGACTGCGGCATCAACATCTTCGCCGGCCTTGAATACAACATAATCCTGCTTTTCCTTGCCTACCTCGGCAACGATCTCCTTGATGAATCTGCAGATGTTTTTGATCTCTTCGTGACCTGTAAGTATGGCCTCGAGCATCTGATCCTCAGGAAGCTCGTTGGCTCCTGCTTCTACCATCATGATAGCTTCTTCAGTACCGCAGACGGTAAGGTTGAGGTCGGATACCTGTCTCTGCTCAAATGTAGGGTTGATGACGAACTCTCCGTCAACTCTGCCTACTACAACGCCTGCTGTAGGGCCGTCCCAAGGAATGTCAGAGATAGCGATCGCTGTCGATGTACCGATGAGCGATGCCACTTCCGGTGAGCAGTCGTGATCTACCGACAGTGCTGTGGCAGTAACGACTACATCGTTTCTGTAGCCCTTCGGGAAGAGCGGTCTGAGCGGTCTGTCGATCAGTCTCGATGTAAGAGTCGCCTTGTCACTAGGACGTCCCTCTCTCTTGATATATCCGCCAGGGATCTTGCCGACAGCGTAAAGCTTCTCCTCAAAGTTGCATGTGAGCGGGAAGAAATCCACGTCCTGCTTCGGCTCCTTGCTTGCGCAGACTGTGCAGCTTACGACCGTATCTCCGTATCTGACCGTAGCCTGTCCGTTAGCCTGCTCAGCGAGCTTTCCGATCTCGACTTCGAGAAGTCTGCCGCCAAGTGCTGTTCTGAATGTTCTGTAATCTTCAAATCTACCCATGTATTAACAACTCCTTCCTGTTAATTTTTCTTTTCTCTTATGGGCATTAACTTAAATACATACAAAGCGGGAGGCGTGCTCCCGCTTCAATGTCAGATATTATTTTCTCAGTCCGAGACGAGCGATAAGGCTTCTGTATCTCTCGATATCTGTCTCTCTGAGGTACTTGAGAAGGTTTCTTCTCTGTCCTACCATCTTCAGAAGACCTCTTCTGGAGTGGTGGTCTTTATGATGCTCTTTAAGGTGCTCATTAAGATCGTTGATTCTGTAAGTAAGGATAGCTACCTGTACTTCAGGGGATCCTGTATCGCCTTCCTTAACGGCATACTCTTTGATGATTTCCTGTTTTTTCTCTTTTGTAAGCATAAAAATAAACTCCTTTTCTTGAATTCGCCCGCTCTGCGCGGCCGTCGGAGAAGCGAACCACTGCGGCGCGGGTATATTGAATTGATTTACAACGCTGGTATATTAACACGAATGAGCCGTGTTGTCTATCACTTTTTTCGGTAATTCCGGGCGTTTTCGCAGTCACGCGCTATCTGGGAAAAAAGCTCCTCCTTGTCCCTGAATTTTCTCTCTCCCCGGGAGAAATGATCGAAGAAAACGGTGACCTCTCTTCCGTAAGCATCATCATCGTAGTCGAAAATGTTCGTCTCGATGCTCTTGTGTTTTCTGCCGCTGTCGACAGTAGGATTTACGCCGATGTTGGATACACTGTTATATATCTTTCCGCCTATGAATATCCGGCTGAAATACACTCCGTTCGGCGGAAGCATCTGCCTGTCGGGTGCAGGAATGTTGATGGTAGGAATGCCCATGCGTCCTGCAAGCTTTTTTCCGTGCTTCACCTCTCCGCTGAAGGAATAAGGTCTGCCCAGCAGCTTTGCCGTCATCTCCATATTGCCGGTAGATATCATCTCGCGAATGAGAGTAGAGCTTACTACTTCTCCGTCAGCTATAACGGCATCCTGTACACTGAGCCCTATGCCTGAAGCTTCGCATTCAGCGCGCAGGGTGTCAGGCTTTCCGGTGGCTCTGGCGCCGTAGGTGTAGTTGAACCCCACGGAAATAAAGCCGGCGTTGAGTCTGTCCACGACTATATCATTGAAGAAGTCATGCGCGGGCATCTTCATGATGCGCTCGTCGAAAGGGACATTGACCAGAATATCAAAGCCCATCTCCGCTATGAGCTCTTTCTTCTCATCCTCGGTGCATATCAGTTTTACCGCATCAGGATCGCTTTCTTCACGCCTGAGTATAAAGTTGAACGGATGGTTCGAGAAAGTAAAGCACAGTGACTTCAGCCCCATTTCTTCGGCTGCTTCGAGAGCCGCCCTGAACACCTCCCGGTGTCCGATATGTATGCCGTCGAAGTTTCCGAGAGCTACGGAAGTCTTATCGCTGAGATTAAGTTGTTCAAGATCTGTAATTATCTTCATCAGCAGTTATCTGAATACCTTTCTGGGAACAAGCGAGCCGTTTTCGACCGCTCCCACCCCAAGAAACTCATCATTGCCGTATACGCGGTAAATATTGTCGAAAGATGACGCTTCAGTTATGCGGAATCCGTTCGGGTAAGAACTGTTTCCGTTCGTAAAGGCCATAATCCTGTTATCGTTAAGCACTATTATTCCAAGCTTTTCAAGCGTCTGATCAGCCGGAATGAGCATGTTTGCAAGCGGATCTTCGTCCGCCATGATCTCATCGATAGTATGCGCGTCAGCAATTTTGAAAAATCCCGACGCCGTGCGCGTGAGCGCAGTCATCGCGGCTCCGCATCCGAGGCTGCGGCCTATGTCATCGCACATGGTGCGTATGTATGTGCCCTTCGAGCAGGTGACATCGAATTCTATTTCGCCGTTTTCGAGGTCGATTCGGGTAATCGAATTATCGTATATGATTATCTCGCGCGGGCTGATCTCAAAAGACTTTCCTTCGCGCGCAAGGTCGTATGCCCTTCTGCCGTTTATCTTCAGCGCGGAGTACCTGGGAGGTATCTGCCTGACATTGCCCGTATAGGCCCTTAATGCCTCTCTGACGGCTTTTTCGGTGACATCCCGGCATCCGGCTTTTTCCGTGATTTCGCCCGTTATATCGAGAGTATCCGTCGTGATGCCGAGCTTCATTGATGCATGATACGACTTGCTGTCTCTGTCATAGTATTCGATGATGCGTGTGGCTTTTCCCACACAGACAGGCAAAACGCCCGCAGCCATTGGATCGAGCGTTCCTGTGTGTCCTGCTTTCTTTACTTTGAGCACATGCCTGAGCTTTGTGCATACATCCTGTGATGTCCATCCCGCAGGCTTATTTACATTTATGATGCCGTCTGTCATTTGTTTCAGTGATCGTTCACGGTATCGATGAGTACCGGTATGAGCAGCTTTTCAGCCTCTGCAAGAGAGGTAAAGAATGTGCAGCCTGCTGCCAGCACATGTCCGCCGCCTCCGAACTTTGAGGCAGCCGCCGCCATGTTGGCGTATGTGCGTCCTCTGAGGCTAGCCCTCACATTGCTTTCTGTTTCCTTGAAAAGGCAGGCGCCCTCTACTCCGTCGATGCTCATCATCTTCTGTATGATGCCGTCCGCCTCGTCGAGAGTGCAGCCGCTTTCGCGCAGCAGCTTCTGTGTTACCTTTCCGACCGCCAGCTTTCCGTCCGCGTAAAAATCCAGGTTCGATATCACCTTGCTCTCCATCCTGAGAGCTTCCTTCGATCTGCGGTCGTATATGAGAGCGGAGATCACCTTGGAATTAAATCCTTCTATTTTGTAGAGATGACCTGCTATCTCGTGAGAGCGGCTGGTGGTGTTGCTGTGCTGAAAATTTCCTGTGTCCGTTGTGATGGCGGCAAATATGCAGTTGGCTATGTCGAGCGATATCTCAACTCCAAGAGCCTTTATCACGTTATAGACTATCTCTCCGGCAGCAGCTGACTTGGGTTCTATCCTGGCAAAATCGTATCTGATATCTTTGGCCTTTGTTGAATGGTGATCGAAGCAGCCTTTGAGGCGGCCTCTCTCCCAGGCCTTCTCCCTGCCGGTGATGCGGTTCATTCCGTTGCAGTCTATCATGAGCGAAAGCTGCACGTCATCGAGTACGCTGTCGTCAGTCGTTGTGCATCCGCATTCAAGGAAGTCTAGATTCTTAGGCACAGGCTCGTTGATCATCACATAGGCCTTTTTGCCGAGATCTCTCAGGGCAAGACAAAGAGCCGTGCATGATCCGAGCGCGTCCCCGTCCATGTTCGTATGCGGGAACAGCAGTATGCCGTCGAGGTCTTTCATTATGGTTGCGATGCTTTTTATAGTGTCGTTCATTCTTCGTTGCTGTATGTCAGCGTATCGATTATAGAGTCGATATGCCTGCCGTAGTCCTGTGATGAGTCGAGCTTGAATATGAGCTCAGGCGTGTGCCTCAGCTTGATGTCTCTCGACACCTGACCCCTGATGGCTCCCTTGGCGCGCTCAAACCCGGCAAGGACACCGGCATACACCATCTCCTTATCCTCATCGGAGAGGCATACAGGCGAAATGTAGACAGTTGCGTAGCTTAAATCGCGTGTCACGTCAACGCCTGTGATGCTTATTATTCTAGAAGTAAGTGCGGGATCCTTTGCTCCGTTGATGAGAAATGCGCTGATGCTTTTCTTTATCTCCTCACTGAGCCTTCCCTGTCTGTATTTTGCCATTTTTTCTCCGCTCTAACGTTCAACTTCAACCATGTTGAAGCACTCGATCACGTCATCAGGCTTGATATCGTTGTACTTCTCGATGCCAAGTCCGCACTCGTATCCGGAAGCGACCTCCCTTACGTCGTCCTTGAATCTTCTGAGCGAGCTTATGACTCCCTCGTGGATGACGATGCCGTCTCTTACGAGTCTGATCTGGGCGTTTCTCTTTACGATGCCTTCATTTACATAGCATCCGGCTATGATGCCGACTCCAGGTACCTTGAATGTATCCCTGACAACGGCCTTGCCAAGCACTTCTTCCTTATATTCAGGATCGAGCATGCCCTTCATGGCATCCTGAATCTCGTCTATGATGTCGTAGATTACTCTGTAGAGCCTGATCTCAACGTCTGCAGCCTGAGCCTGGTTGGTAACGGCAGTCGTCGGTCTTACGTTGAATCCGATGATGATCGCATTCGATGTCTCTGCAAGCATTACGTCGGACTCGTTGATGGTACCAACGCCGCTGTGGATCACGTTGATTTTTACCTCAGGTGTCTCGAGCTTCTCGAGTGAAGTGATGATAGCTCCTACCGAGCCCTGTACGTCGGCCTTGACGATGAGGTTGAGTTCCTTGGCCTCGCCTTCCTGGATCTGGCTGAAGAGCTTCTCGAGAGTCATGCTGGCGTTCTTGGCCAGGACTTCCTCTCTCATCTTTTCCTTACGGTTCGCGGCTATCTCTCTTGCTGTCTTGTCGTCTCTTACCGCGTTGAACGCGTCTCCGGCGTTAGGTACATCGGAGAGACCGAGTATCTCGACAGCTGTCGCCGGACCGGCCTTGCGTATGGTCTTGCCCTTGTCGTCAGTCATAACACGGATCTTTCCGGCTGTTGTTCCGGCTACGACGCTCTGACCTGTCTTGAGAGTACCGTTCGAAACGAGGAGTGTGGCGACAGGACCTTTTGCCTTGTCGAGTCTTGCCTCGATAACGGTTCCGAGAGCCAGCCTGTCAGGGTTGGCCCTGAGTTCGAGCATGTCAGCCTGCAGGAGGATCATCTCAAGAAGATCAGTGATGCCTTCACCCTTCTTCGCGGATACAGGAACGGAGATGACTTCACCGCCCCAGTCCTCTACGAGCACGCCGTGCTCCATGAGTTCCTGCTTTACTCTGTCAGGATTTGCGCCCGGCTTGTCCATCTTGTTGATGGCAACGATTATAGGAACGTTAGCTGCCTTGGCGTGGCTGATGGATTCTATTGTCTGCGGCATTACGCCGTCGTCCGCTGCTACTACCAGTACAGCGATATCCGTTACCTGAGCACCTCTCGCACGCATCGTTGTAAACGCTTCGTGTCCCGGTGTATCAAGGAATACTATCCTTCTTCCGTTTATGGTTACCTCGGAAGCACCGATGTGCTGTGTGATTCCTCCGGACTCACCTGCTGTGACGTTGGTATTTCTTATGGCGTCAAGCAGTGAAGTCTTACCGTGGTCGACGTGGCCCATTACAGTAATGATAGGCGGACGAGGCTTGAGCTCGCTCTCGGCGTCTTCGTGCATATCGATGCCCGGTTCTTCGATCTCAGGTTCCTCTTCCGTTACAACGATCTGGAGTCCGAGGTCTTCGGCCAGCATCTCTACAGCATCCTTGTCAAGCGTCTGGTTGATCGTTGCCATAACGCCCATCTGCATCATGGCCATGATTATCTTGCTGACGCTGATCTCTGCCTGCTCAGAAAGACCTGCTACCGTGATAGGAACGGTCACGGCTATTGTTCCCTCAGGCAGGAGTTCTTCAACTGTAGGCTCCTCGACTGCCTTTGTCTTGTATTTTTTCTTATGACGCTCCTGCTTTTCAAGGGCAGCCTCATCATAGATATTGTTTGGATTGTTTCTGCGTCCTGCAGGGCCGTCCTCGCGTCTGTCGAACCTTGACTGCTTGTCTCTGTCGCGGTTGTCGAAGAATTTCTTACTCTTTCCCTTGGAGGTCTTGCCGCCCCCTGCTGCAGGAGCAGGTGCCGGTCTGTCTCCGCCCTGAGTCTTTTTAGGACGATCCTGACGGTCCTTGCGGTCTTTACTGCGCTCACCGCGGTCCTGACGGTCTTTTCCTCCTTCGCCCTTATTTCTTGAAGGCTTTTTCTTGTCGTCATCGGAAGTCTTTTTCTGAGCTCTCCTCTCACGAAGCAGTCTCTTCTGCTCTTCGGCCTTCTTTCTCTCGGTCTCAGCATCTGAGATCTTTTTGAAACGCATAGGCTTTCCCGGAGCATTTACATACTCTTCTTCCTTTGCAGGCTCAGGTTTTGCTGCCTCATGAGCTTTCTCTGCTTCAGTCTCTTTCACTTCCGCTGCTGCCTCGGCCGGCTTTTCAGCCTCAGCTTCCTTCATGGCAGGAGCTTTCTCTTCAGCAGGCGCTTCTTCCGGAGCATCTGCCTTTACGGCTTC
>CADATR010000054.1 GCA_902790885.1 uncultured Eubacteriales bacterium | reverse complement strand
AAAACCTTCTTTTTTTTTTTTTTTCTGATTTTTCGGCATCTCCTCGCAGCTTCGATCCCCGCCTACCCATCGGGTAGCGAAACTCCTGGTTTCGGGCATGTTAAAAGCCAGGGCACTTTGCCTTGGCCTTAAACCTTTATGTGATTTAGATTTTGCATCAAATGAGTCACATCAATCTTCATCATCTGAAGCATCATGCCAATCTGGTAACAATTTCGCATACTCAAATGCATCTTTAAACTCTCCCTCATCAAACGTCTCGTTTCTATCATTCAAGGTTATCCCAACACATACGCCCAGCTTACCTGTTTCATATAATAATATCTGCCAGCCGTTTGATGCTATAATGTATTGTGCTTCCCTTATTATGCCTTCACGATCAAATTCAATAGTCAGCCTGTCAGCCCCTTCCGGATCTCCAACATAGTAGTCAAAGCTTCCGTCACCATAAGTTTCTTATCCGTGATCAAGGCCGTAATCCAAAAGGATTTCCTTGACTTCATCATAATCCTGTTTTGCCTTCAGTTGCATAAATGCAGATTCAACTTTTACTTTTACATTCAACGGCTTGAATTTTACACTATTTTTCAAGAAGATACAGTACGTTTTTTCGTGATTGTGAGCTCACAGCTCAAATTCACGTCATTTTGTAGAATTTACTTTTGCTATTAAGCGCGAAATCAGGAGAAGATCACTCCCCTCCTGACCATGATTAATCATATATATGGTGCTGTTTGTAATACAGTAATCTATGTATAGGAACTAATATGCCTCCTAAATTTGTTAATGTATATTCATCCAATCCCTGATTTAATATGTGTAAGCGCCAAGTATAAGGGTGGATTGTAAGTCCATGATCTGAGCTTCATAATACTAGTTGGAATTGGAGTAAAATGCTCCGAATCCAAAGTGCCAATTACACCCCATTACTTTGCGCTTACTATCAAAGGAATGAAAAAAGCCCTGTTAAGGGCTTTAAAATGAGGTTGGTGGATTATTATGAAGAATTTCTTGTATCGTTTTATAGTTTCCCCATCGCTCTGAGGAGCTCTTCAGATGTAACAGGCAGATGCAGACATGGCACGCCTATCGCATCCTGTATCGCATTTGAAATGGCTGCTGCCGTTGTATACATGCCGTGCTCACCTATTCCCTTTGCTCCAAACGGGCAGTTAGGATCCAGATTTCCTTCAAGGAACAGTATCTTATTCTTTTGAGGGATATCCATTGCTGTTGGTATTACATATTCAGCAAGTGACGGAGTCCTGACTGTGCCATTCTCTGTAAGGAATGATTCCATAGTGTATAGTCCCATGTTCATTACAGCGGCACCGAGCATCTGTCCGCGTGCGCTCTCAGGCTGAATAACGCGTCCTATATCATGGCTCTGTATCATTTGCAGGACTTTCATCTCACCTGTTTCTGTATCGATCTCGACATCTGCCAGGCATACTACAGGAGTTACGCCATATTCATTTTCAGTCTCCTTGCCGTGACGCACTCTGTCAGTCGCCGTAAGATATTCTACTTTTGCATAGCAGTATTCACGGAAATCTGCCCACGGGAGTCTGAGTTCCCACTCTTTGCTGTAGAATCCATCTTGCCTGAATTCTAGGTCTTCATCCGTATCAAGGCATGCCTGCGCCTTGCTTACGAGCAGTTCCTTAAGGCGTTTTGACGCTCTGACGACTGC
The DNA here is from genome assembly GCA_902790885.1 of uncultured Eubacteriales bacterium. The sequence goes on along the minus strand of CADATR010000054.1, from coordinate 8,773 downwards.
TCCTGATACAGCACCGGTCGCCTGCGAGAATCCTTCAGCTCCTGCCGGTGGCATGAGCTGACTGTCACTTCTTATCACATTTACTCTGTCAGGGTCGATCCCCAGAGCCTCAGATGCCGCAAAGACCGCTACTGCAGTGACGCCCTGCCCGAGTTCAGGAAATCCTATCCTGACCGTAACTGTGCCGTCAAGCATCATGTCTATCTGTGTGCTGGACCCGGAATGATAATCTGTATTACCTATAGCATATGATGCCTTGGCTATGCCGATCCCCCGACCGTAAACTTTGTGTCCGCACGGCTTCGGAAGCTCGCCTGCCTCCTCGTAAACCATGTCTGTGAGTTTTTCGACCGGCCACTCAGGTGAAGCGACCTTCATAAGGTATGGCTCCATTGCCTCTATCTGCTCAGGTTTGGTCAGCCAGTTCCTTTTTCGGACCTCAAGCTGGCTCAATCCAAGTTTGCGGCCCGCGGCTGTAAGAAGCGTTTCGAAAATGAGTACTCCATCTGCCGCTCCTACCGATCTGAATGCTCCCTGCTCAGGATCTGTGGTTTTCCACATATAACCCTCGAGATCAACATTCGGAAGATCGTAAGGACCAACCATTCCATTAAGTACCCCAAAACAATTATCACCTGCATTAGCCATATACGCACCGGCGGACCCGTCTATACGCCCCGCCAGGGCGCAGACCTTTCCGTCAGCGGTAAGCCCTATTTTTACCTTGCCTTTAGGTCCCTGCTTTTTGCAGCTGAATGATATAGACTCTTCTCTGGTCCATGTAAGATTTATAGGTCTCTGCAGGATCTGCTCAGCGAGTACGAGGTAAGGCTGCACAGTCAGAAGATGCTTTCCTCCAAATGCTCCGCCTACGTATGGAGCGCTGAGTCTCACCTTGTTATATGGATAGTCTAGAGCATTGCATACAGCGTGGAGATTTTGGATTATATCCTGCGTTCCGGCATAAACATTTATCACTCCGTTATCGCCTATATATGCATAGCCGCCTTCGGGCTCGATATACGCATGCTCTCCAAGAGGAATATTCAGATCCAGCTCGACTGTGACTTTAGCCTCTTCCCATCCTTTTTCGATATCTCCCCTTTTGATTGAACGCTCGATCATCGGAGTCTCATTCTGAGCGATTGCCTGATCAGCGCTGCACACAGCGGGCAGTTCCTCATATTCTACCTTTATCATGTCGACAGCTCTCGCTGCCTGATCTTCTGTCTCAGCGGCAACGATCGCCAATGCATCCGCTCCGTACTGGGTCTCTTCACCTTCGCCGACCAGTATAGGGCGGTCGAATACCGTAAATACTCCAGTAAGATTCGGACCGGTGATATCCTTTCGAGTCACGATCCCATATACACCTTCAGCGTTTTCAGCCTCAGATGTGTCGATCTTCAGCACCTTTATATGCGGACGCGGCGGCCACAATATCTTTGCATACAGCATGTCGTGTGAATAGAAGTCAGCGCTGTATTTAGCTCTGCCTGTCGCCTTGTCGATGGCATCGCTCCTGAATGCTTTTATCTTATCCATTCTGCTTCCTCCATTCTAAGACACGCTCAACAGCTTCCACTATCTGCTCATAACCTGTGCATCTGCAGAGATTGCCCGCTATTCCCCTCTTGATCTCTTCTCTTGTAGGCTCCGGATTCTCATTGAGGAGTCCAACCACAGACAGGATCATTCCCGGAGTGCAATATCCGCACTGTATAGCGCCCACCTCCACAAAGGCTTTCTGAACAGGATGAAGTTTGCCTTTCTCAGAAAGGCCCTCTATAGTAGTAACCGATCTGCCTTCCATTTCGCCTATGAGCATCATGCAGGAATTCACATTTCGCCCATCAATGAGAACAGTACACGCACCGCATTCGCCGGTTTCACAGCCCTTCTTTACACCTGTCAGATGCATTTCTTTTCGCAGTACTTCAAGGAGGGTCGAGTTAGGTGGATACATGGATGTAACTTGTTTTCCGTTAAGTATGAAAGAAGTGCTCATGCTATCTGACCTCCTTTCCGATCATATCTTCAAGCTGCCTCCTGACCATTGCTCCGGCCATATATCTGCGATAGTCCGCTCCGGCTCTTATGTCCGATATCGGTGATACATTGCTGCTGACGATCTCAGCTGTTTTATCCAGATCGGCCTCACAGAGACGAGTCCCGATGAGGAATTCTTCTGCCTGAACGATCCTTAGTGGTGTAGGTGCTACCGCTCCAACTGAGATCCTGGCGTCAGTTATCATGCCTTTTTCATCGAGCATCACCGCGACAACTCCGTTGACTATGGATATTGCAAGAGCATTTCTTCTGCCGACTTTAAAAAACGATTCCTGCGTCCACTTTCTTTTTGGTATCAGGACTCTTGATATTACCTCTCCGCTCCCGATCGATGTCTTTCTTGGACCGAGTATGTGCTGCGCCAGTGGGATGATCCTGGTCCCCTCAGCAGAAACAAGTTCTACTCTTCCGTCAAGACCGTATGCCGCGTTCAGCGCATCACCTGCCGGCGAGGCAGTCTGTATGTTTCCCGCAATGGTTCCTTTGTGGCGTATCTGTACGCTTCCTACCTGACCTGCCGCCTGAGCGAGGGCAGGAGCCCATCTGATCACGACCGGGTCATTGTTGATCTCATGTAGAGTCACTGCGCTCCCGATAGAGATCTCATCATCATTTTCTGTAATGCCAGAGAACTGTTCTATGCCCTTAATATCTATTATCCTGTCAGCTTTTATTTTGCCCGCCCTCATGAAGACCAGCAGATCTGTTCCGCCGCCGTATATATGACTATTGAGTTTTTCATCAGCCAGCAGCTTCAGCAGGTCTCCGACCGAGTCCGGTCTGATATATTCGAATGACTGATACATATCATTCCTCTTTCTTTGTTCCTACTATATGATCGATTCTTATTTCACCTGATTACGGTCATCTGCACCTTTGATCAGTCAAGAATTGACAGTTTAGGGATCTCAGATGCCGGATATGTTACATAACCGACAGGGATCTTGCCGTCCACTGCCTCTATGATCTTCTGTGCTCCCTCTTCGCCGTATCCGCCGCACAGCTCAATGAGAACACAGTTTTCTTCTTCCATCATTTTCCTGGCTACCGCCATTCCCTGCTCAAAATTTGCAGTTCCGCAGATCAACAGACGGTTGCCTTCGTGCATCATTTCCATCTTGTCCACTTCCGGATCGCATTCCGGATTCAGAAAAATGAATGCCCATGTTACTTTCTTTGCCATATCTGTACCTCCAGTTTGTTGATTTCTGACTATACATTACCGATTGAGTACCTCGAACGAGGTGTATTCCAGTTCAGGATATCCATACCGCTCACAGGCAAAAGCATCTTTGCCTTCTGGTGTATCAAGAGCCTGAGCCGTTCTCTCATGGCATGGTGCACCCATAAATTCGATTTCCATGCCGACTTTCAGATCCGCAGTCTGTATTCCCATACCTGTAGCAGGATCTATCATAAATATATAATCCGGGAAAATGCATCTGAGCACATCATCTACCCAAATAAGCATCGTCTCATTCTTTAGTATCAGCTTAGCGCTGTGTCCGGCGTACTCGTCTGTTCCTTTAACAGAGAGCTCAGTTGAATAAAAACCGCCGGCATCTACTCCCTTTTCACTCTCTACACAGCCCTTAATGAAAGTCTTTGCACCGAGATAAGCTCTTACAGCATCGGTCTGATTGATGCCGCTTTCCTCAGCAGCCTGCTGGATCTTTCCCAGCTCAAGTGCCTTTGAAAGAATATGCAGGCATGAACACTCTTTCATTTCTTTTCCGGTCATGAAATAGTGTGCGTTGGCAGCGCTTCCGCCTCCCTGCATTACGACTTCACGTCCTATCTTGTCAGCATATGTAACATCACCGCCATCTCTCAGTACTACGACTGCTTCACCTTTTCCGGTGCATACAGGCATTGGCACAAGAGAGATGCCTTTCCCTATCCAGCTCGTCATCTGAGTCTCAGGTGCAGCTCTGCCTACCCCATCACCATCGATGACCGGAATGCCCAGCATCGATGCTGCAGACATTATCACCGGTGTGTTGAGACAGCCGACTTCAAACGGGATTATATAGTCGACCTTTACGCCTTTGACTTCTTCCATAGTGCGTATGGCGTTAACGAGCATCTTTGCCGGTGCTTCCGGATCTGCTGTTTTATCGTCAGAATCGTCCTGGAGCTTACGAACTGAGCCCATGATGCCGCCGCTGCAAACGTGAGCATCATCAGGCACATCATAAGGATCTATGAATTCGAAGCTTCTGCCAGCCTCTAACCCGCTGTATATCAGTCCTCTGCCTGCTTCAGGGCTTCCGCCTCCGCCTGTGCCAAATGTTGACATACCTTTGAGGAAAGCTTCGGCATTATCCCTGTCAATAGTCCAACTAGCCATTTTTACTCCTTTCGCATATTCTCTGCAAGGCCCGGAAACTCTACGTCCCCGGACCTTGCAATCAGTTACTTGGTAATACTATTTATTATAGTTTTTACTGATCCTCAGGGATATTATCCTTTGTGATAAGGATTCCAGGGATGAGTACAGTCTGCTGCTCAATAGTTTCTCCGTTCAGCAGTTTTACTACTTCCTGGCAGCACTTTCTTGCGATCCCGTCCGGATCCTGAGCGATCGTGCAGAGGTAGTTTGAATTCTCTTCTCTCATCTTTGTGTAAGCATCAGGGTCTCCGTCAATACCTACGATAACGATGGAATCCTGAAGTCCCGCTTCCTTGACTGCATCATATGCAGCGATTCCGGCACCGTCGAATGTTGCGTATACAGCTACGATGTCTCCCGGATTCGGATGAGCCTGGAGAATAGCTTCCATCTTGCTCTTTACATCCGGATAGTAATCAGGCCATGCATATGTGATGCTGTCTGTTACCTTAATATCAGTCCCCTCGATAGCGGAATGCATAGCCTCTTTTCTAATGCGGATCATGCTGCCTGCATCGTTGATGATCTCTACGATATTTCCCTTGCCACCGATAGCATCGATCATCTGCTCAGCTGATGTTTTTCCGAGGTTCTCATTATCAGAGGATACATAGATGTCCACATAATCATTAGTGCCTGCGTCCATGGAACCAATGATGATCCCTGCTTCCTTAGCTTCCTTGATTGCAGCTTCTACTTCGTTGATGTCGCCCTCTTCAATGATTATGGCGTCGCATCCCTGCTGAACCATGCTCTCGATAGCATCTGTTCTGTCGGATGCGTTGTCAGTTACTGTCGAAACAACTTCGCATCCGAGTTTAGCAAGCTCATCCTCCAAGCTGGCTTTTCCCTGACGTGCAAAGAAGTTAGCCTGTCCCCAGTTGTTGATTCCGACCTTGAAAGTTTTCTCCGCAGCTTCTCCGCTGTCTGCATCTCCGCCGCCGCCGCATGCTGTCATGCAAATGACCATTACAGCCATCAGAAGCATTGCCAGTAATCTCTTCTTCATAATCTTGTTGCTCCTTTCAATTTGTTTGGTTTTGATTTATAGAGATTTATTTGTATCTATTTGTGCAAAGATTCAGCGAATGCCATGTACTGTGATTCTTCGGCGATCTTAGGTGTATTAAGTCCGCCGTTTCTCAGCAGCACTGCTAAATCGAATGCCCTTGTTGCAAGGCTTCTGCTCGAGTCTACCAGCACACGTGCATCCTCTGCTCCGTCATCATACTGTTCCTCGATCGCCCTTCTGCTCTCGACGTTGGAAGTCCATCCTCCGGCGCCGATATATGACTCCCACATATCACCCGATACAGGAATACAACCTGTGATAAGAGCGTGATTAATTATTTGTATGATCGTCTGTTCCTGACCTGATGCTGTATGTATGCCCTGCGCGATACAGCCTACTACCTTGAGCGGCTTGCCTACAGTCGATACATCTGATCCGAAGATCGCTTTATACCTTCCGAACATGCTGTTTCCGAGCCGGTCGATGAATGCTTTGAGCTGAGCAGGTATGCCCATGTGATATACCGGCACGGAATAGATGATCACATCTGCCTCCATCCATTTGTCCTGAAGAGCCTGAAAGTCGTCTTTGATCAGACACCTTCCATCTTTCATGCAGCCCTGACACATTACGCATCCGGAAAGCTTTTTTCCCCTTACACTGACAGTCTCAATGCTTACCTCTTCGCCAAGTACTTCAGCTCTTGCTTTGATAGACTCCATTGCCTGATTAAGAAGATATTCACTGTTCCCTTTGCGCGGGCTCCCGCAGAATCCGAGAATTTTATACATAATCTCCTCCTTACCTACAGTGCTTATGCTTTAGCTGCCTTACCACTCATGAGCACTGACATGAGTACTGCAAGGATTACTACGACGCCCTTTGTAATGTACTGATAGTAGTACTGTACTCCCAGCATCGTCATTCCTGTTGTGAGCATCGCTATGATCAGAACTCCGACGAACGTTCCTTCCGGAGTAGGCTCGCCCTCACCAAACATAGTCGTGCTCAGGAAGCATGCCGCGATGGTATCCAGCATGAAGTCTTCACCTGCCAGAGGCTGACCGCTTCCAAGTCTTGATGTGAGCATCACTGATGCGATAGCAAGAAATGCTCCGGAGAAGAGGAATGTGATCACACGATACTTCTTTACATCAATTCCACTGTACTTGCTGGCCTCCGCGTTTCCTCCTATGGCGTATATTCTTCTTCCGAGAGGAGTCTTCTTGAGGATGAATACCACTACTGCGAAGATCACAAGCATTATGATGACCGGAACAGGTATCGAAAGTCCTCCAAACAGAGGGATCTTTCCCTGTCCTATGGCAAACGTCAGCTGAGGAAGTCCTATGTCGACCGGAATGGTCGTAGGATTACCCTTGGATATCATCATCTTGAGTCCGTATGTTATCGTACCTATCGCATATGTAGCGATGAAATCCGGAAGACCTATGACGCCTGCAAGCAGACCGTTTGTAAGACCCACCAGGAGTCCGATACATATTGCCGCCAGAATGGAGAGCCACAGACTTCCCGACTTGATAAGCAGGTATACGAATATGATATTGATAAGTCCTGCAGCGTTTCCGAGGGACATATCAAAGCCGCCTGCTGCCATTACGAATGTGAATCCCAATGCACAGATGCATAGCATGCTCATCGATCTCAGCATTATCATCATCGAGCTCCATGAGCAGAAGTTGTCTGCCGTAATGCTGAAGAAAAGGAACACGAGTACACCGAAAAGTGCTGTGCCATATCTTCTTATAAAGAGGAACCAGTTGAATTTTCTGCTCTTTATGAGAGCCTCTGATCCTTCTTTGAGTTCAGGTTTGTTCTTTCTAGGCATGTGCTCTACCTCCTAACATAACTGCAGTGATCTTCTCTTCTGCGTCCGGGTCATTCTGCGGCAGGAATTCTCCCGCAAGTTTTCCTTCTCTCATTACCAGGATCCTGTCACAGTTGAACAGCAATTCCGGCAGATACGACGACATCATGATGATGCCTTTCCCTTCTTTGGCCAGCTTATCGATCAGTATATAAATATCTTCCTTGGTCTTTATATCTATACCCTTTGTCGGTTCGTCAAACAGCCCTATGCTGAAGTTGCCTGACAGCCATCTTGCGAGGATCACCTTCTGCTGGTTTCCTCCGGAAAGAGTCTTTATCATCTGTCCCGGTCCATGTGTCTTTATCGACAGGGTCTTGATATATTCCTCAGCAGATTTCTTTTCGTCATTGTTTTGTATCACCCATCTCTTTACCCATTTCTTAAGATATGTAAGCGTTACATTTCTTGTTACCGGGAAGTCAGGAATGATACCCTGCTGTCTTCTTTCCTCGGGGATCAGAGCTACTCCATCCGCTATCGCTTTACGCGGATTTTTTGGATTCTCCTTGCCATTGACCGTCAGCTCTCCGCTTTTGATCTTGTCAATCCCGAATATCGCGTTGGCGATCTCAGTCTTACCTGCGCCTACGACTCCCGCGATACCGAGGACCTCGCCCTCATGAAGCTGGAAGCTTATGTCCTTGACCTTCTCAGTGCTTACGTGATCCATTTCCAGAACCACCTTGTCAGTCGCATAGCTCTCGAGCCTTTTGTAATTGCTGTAGGTCTTGTCTCCCAGCATCAGCGGGATCATGTTTTCAGTGGTGATCTCTCCCTTGTTGAGCACCCCGACTTTCTCGCCGTTTCTGAAGACCGTTACACGGTCAGCGATCCTTTCGATCTCTTCCATGTTATGGGAGATGTATATGATCGTAAGCCCCTGTTCTTTAAGCCCTTCAATGATCGTAAGCAACGTTTCTCTTTCTGTCTCACCCAGTGATGCAGTAGGCTCATCGAAAATGATGATCCTAGGATCGTATACAAGTACGCTGCAGATCTGTACGATCTTTTGCAAAGACGCGTTCATCGTTCCGACAGTATTTCTCGGGTCAACATCCACTTTCATCATTTTGAGTACTTCGTTGGCCTTCTGTATCATGTACCTGTCGTCCGTAGCAGTTATGCCGAGGATCTTTTTGGTGGCTTCAGAACCGATGAAGATGTTCTGGTAAACCGTGAAATACGGTACAAGATTGATTTCCTGATGGACTGTTCTGATACCGGCCTTCTCTGATGCTTCGACATTAGGGAATTCTATTGGTTCCCCATCCATTTCGAAGCCTCCGGAAGACAGTGAGTAAACACCCGAGAGCAGCTTGATAAATGTGGACTTGCCTGCTCCGTTCTCGCCTACAATCGCATGTATCTCTCCCTGTTTCAGGTCAAATTCGATGTCTCTCAGGACCCA
>CADATR010000053.1 GCA_902790885.1 uncultured Eubacteriales bacterium | reverse complement strand
GTGCCGCCCATCTGCCGTATATCCGTCATGGCCCGGCCCACGCTGCGGGCAGGCAGCTCTATCTCGTATTCGCACCACGGCTCCAGCAGCACGGCCCTGCCTTCTGCCCTGGCCTGCATGAGCGCGTTTCTGACGGCCCTGTACGTTGCCTCGCGGAAGTCTCCTCCGTTTGTGTGCTTCTCATGCGCCCTTCCAGCCGCGAGGGTTATGCGAACATCGGTGAGCGGCGCTCCCGTCAGTACGCCCGCATGCTCTTTCTCATAGAGATGCGTCATTATGAGCCTCTGCCAGTTGAGGGCGAGCTCATCCTCCGGAACTGCGCTGGTTATCACTATGCCGCTCCCGCGCTCCCCGGGCTCTATAATAAGGTGCACCTCAGCGTAATGCCTGAGCGGCTCAAAGTGCCCCACTCCTTCATATGTGCCTGAGACAGTCTCAAGATAGAGCACGCTGCCGCTGTCGAAACTCACGTCATAGCCGAAGCGGTCCTTTATCATCGTCTGGATGACCTCGAGCTGCACCTGCCCCATCAGCCTTATATCTATGCTTCCGTCAGATGATCTCGACACATTCAGCATCGGATCCTCCTCTGCCAGCAGCCTGAGGTCTTTCATCAGCAGATATGGGTCCATCCCCTCAGGGCCTTTGACTGAATAGACCATGAAAGGTTTTATGGAAGCACCGCCCAGCGGTGCCTCGGCGCCGAGTCCGTCACCCGGCAGCGCCTTCGAAAGACCCGTCACGGCGCAGACCGTGCCTGCCGGCGCGGAATCCGCTGAGACGCTGCGGCTGCCCGAGAAAAGAAGTATGCGGTTCACCTTCTCCTCGCCGTCGGCCTCTCCCGACGCGCTGTTTATCCTTATCTTGTCTTTTACCTTCAGTACGCCGCCCGTCACCTTTATGAAGCAGAGCCTCTCTCCTTCGTCCGAAGCGGCTGTCTTGAATACCCTGGCCGCAAACTCACTGCCGCGCTGAGGCTCCGTGGTGTACCGTCCGAGCACATCAAGAAGCTCAGTTATCCCCTCGGCCTTCAGGGCCGAGCCGAACATGCACGGTATTATCTCTCCTGAGCGTACAGCAGCTGCTATCTCAGCATCGGTGAGTTCATTGCCTTCGAGGACAGTTTCAGCGAGTTCGGGCGCGTGCAGAGTCACCGCGTCGGTGAACTCCTCCGTCCTTTCACGTGCTCCGCTGAAGTCCGCGAGCCCTGCCTGCAGCTCAGAGGCAAGCTCCTTCAGGATATCCTCCTTCTTCCTCACGGCGATATCCATCTTGTTTACGAAAGCAAAGACCGGTATGTTTCTCTCCCTCAGCAGGCGCAGCAGTGTCTTCGTATGCGCCTGCACGCCCTCTGATCCGCTTATCACGAGGAGAGCGTAGTCGAGCACAGAGAGTGACCTCTCCATTTCGGCCGCGAAGTCGACATGGCCCGGAGTGTCTATAAGCGTCACTTCAGTATCCCTGCCTCCGGAGTCCCGTATCGTAAAGCGGGCCTGTCTCGAGAAAATGGTTATGCCGCGGTTTCTCTCGATAGGATCATCATCCAGAAAGGCATCGCCGTGGTCGACTCTGCCCGGCTTTTTTATCTCTCCGGTAAGGTACAGCAAAGCCTCCGACAAGGTAGTCTTGCCGGCATCTACATGTGCCAGTATTCCCAGTGTGATTTTTTTTGCGTCCATCCGGCTTCGCTGAGAGGTTTTGTTTGCCTGCTGAAAATACGTGTGGTATAAAGTCTATTGAAGGATAATTATATACATTTCAAGCGAGGCAATAAAGTGAAAATCATTGTTATCGGGACCGGAAAAGTCGGAAGCCTGCTCGCGGAGCAGCTCGCTCAGGAAGGTCACCGCATAGTAGCCATAGACCATAACGAAAAAAAGCTCCTGGAGATGCAGAACAGGCTCGACGTGCTCTGCATGCCAGGAGACGCGGTAAACAGGACTCTGATGATCGAAGCCGGAGTCGGAACTTCCGATCTTGTCATCGCGGCAACTGACAGCGACGAAGTCAACATGCTCTGTTGCCTCATGGCCAGAAAGCTGGGCGCAAAGCATACCATCGCCCGCGTCCGCAAGCACGAGCTCGCTGATGAGATAAACATGTTCTCGGAGGACATGGGACTTTCAATGACCGTAAACCCTGAGCGCTATGCCGCTCAGGAGATATTCTCGCTGCTCAGATTCACCGGTCTGACATCTGTTGAGTCCTTCGGTCACGGATTGTTTGAGATGATGGAGTTCCGCATCACAGAGGACGGCCCTGTCACATCGATGACGCTGCAGGAGCTTGACGTGAAATACCGTTCTTCGGCCCTGGTGTGCGCGATACGCAGAGACGGCGAAACCATCATCCCTGACGGCAGCGCAAGGCTCAGGACAGGAGACGTCATCTGCTTCGCGGCAAAGCCGAAAGAAGCCGAACGTTTCCTCAGGCTCGCCGGTATCAGAAGACACATGCCAAAGCATGTGATAATCGTCGGAGCAGGACGCATCACCTATTACCTTGTACGCATGATGAGCTTTGTGGGGATGAGGCCGGTAGTGATCGAGAATGATGCCGCGATAGCCGAAGCCTTCAATCAGGAGCTTCCTGACGTGCTGGTCATAAACGCTGACGGTACCAGCCGCGAGGTGCTCGACGAGGAAGGCCTCGACATGACTGACGCGTTCGTGGCGCTGACGGGCACTGACGAGGTTAACATGCTGATGGGCATGTACGCGCAGCGCGAAGGCGTTCCGAAGGTAGTGACCAAGATCTCAAGGAGCAGCATGATCGATCTTATAGACGCTTCGCGCGCCGGCAGCATAGTGTGCCCGCGCGACATAGTATCCTCACGTGTCATCAGCTACGTGCGTGCCATGGAGAGTGCCGGAAGCAGCAATGTTGAGACAGTCTTCCGCATCGCTGACGGAACAGCGGAGGCCCTTGAATTCAGGGTCAATACAGAACATAAAAAACTTACGGGAATTCCTCTTAAGGATCTCAGGATCAAGGACGGCGTGCTTCTCTGCGCGATAATACGCAGCGGCAAGGTCGTGATACCGAGAGGAAACGACACCATCGAACAGGGTGACCGTGTAGTAATAACAACAACCATCAGACAGCTGACGGATCTTTCGATGATCCTGAAATAACAAATGCGTACAAGAGCGGTAATACATACAGTCGGATTAATAATGCTCATAGAAGCGGGACTGCTTCTCATCCCTGCCGTGACAGGACTCATCTGTCATGAGCTGGCTTCTTTCAGGGCGTTCCTGATATCCGCCCTGGCTGCCGCGGCAGCAGGCGGACTTCTGAGCCTTGTAAGGACGCGCGGAAGCAACATCTATGCGCGTGAGGGATTTGCCATAGTAGGTCTCTCATGGATAATGCTAAGTCTTTTCGGCTGCCTGCCTTTTATCATCAGCGGTCAGATCCCGGATTTCGCTGACGCCTTCTTTGAGACCGTCTCGGGCTTTACCACCACCGGATCGAGCATCCTCACCGATATTGAAGCGCTGGACAAGTCCATGCTTTTATGGCGCAGCTTCACGCACTGGGTAGGCGGCATGGGAGTGCTCGTATTCGCCATGATAATAATACCGCTGGGCGGAAAGCGCAGCATGCACCTGCTCAGAGCAGAATCTCCAGGCCCGTCCTCGGGCAAGCTGGTGCCTAAGATGCGCGATACCGCAACCATACTCTACGGCATCTATATTGCCCTCTCCGTCATACTCCTGATATTTCTCATGGCAGGCGGCATGCCGCTTTTCGACAGCCTCATCAATGTGTTCGGAACAGCCGGCACTGGCGGATTCTCGAACCACGGCGCCAGCATAGCCTACTACGACAGCAAATACTTTGAGATCGTGATCGGCATATTCATGCTCATCTTCGGAGTCAATTTCAACGTATATTTCCTGCTCCTTCTGAGGAGGTTCAGGGCAGCTGCCGGCAACGAAGAGCTCCACTGGTATCTGGGAATCGTAGCCTTCGCGGTGATCACCATCGCGCTCAATATAAACAGCATGTTCGGATCCTTCCGCGAGGCTGTAAGGTATTCGTTCTTTCAGGTCTCCTCTGTCATCACGACTACAGGCTTCGCGACAGCAGACTTTGACCAGTGGCCGCAGTACTCGCGCACCCTGCTCATCCTCCTGATGTTTGTAGGCGCCTGCGCCGGAAGCACAGGCGGCGGCCTTAAGGTATCGAGGCTCATACTGCTCATCCGCACAGCGCTCAGAGGCGTGCGCAGACAGATACACTCAAGGTCTGTTGAGAGCATCCGCTTCGGCGGTCAGATAATAGAAGAAGAGACCATCAGCACCTGCCTGATCTATCTGGTCATTTACCTGATGATCATTCTGGCAAGCGTGCTTCTGATCTCTTTTGACAACTTTTCTTTTGAAGCCAATACAACGGCTGTTATTTCGTGCATAAACAACATCGGCCCGGGGCTCGGGATGGTTGGCCCTGCAGGCAATTTCTCCGCCTACTCTGCCGCCTCGAAGCTCATCCTGTCATTTGACATGCTCGCAGGCAGACTCGAGCTCTTCCCGATACTCATGCTGTTCGCCCCTTCCGCATGGAGATGCTGACCACCGCCTGTCCCCAAGCTGCTTCACCAGCTCTCCTATAAGATCCCATGCGCGGTCATGGTATGCCTTCTGATCTTCAGTCAGTTCTTCGTATTCGCAGATCATAGGACCCTCACGTCTGTATATATCCCTGACCTTGCCGTATTTCCAGTTGTTATAAGCATAAAAACGCACCCAGCGGGCGTGTTCTACCCTGCGAAGCACATCGAGCTTCTCAGGGTCTTTTTTTGCCTCGAGCAGTGAATCATACGCAGCCTTGAACGTTTTGTAATCAAAATCAGATACCGTCCTGTCGTTGAGCAGGAGCCTTACCTTCATGATAAGATGGTCGGCTGCCGCGATCTTTGACTGCTTGAGCCTGTCATTCAGTTCATCCCAGTCAAGGCTCTCCTCCACGCTTCTGCGGTACAGGTCGTTCATGAGCCTTGCCGCGTCGTTCAGTCTCGTGCGGACTATCTGGTTTACGGTAAAGATCTGCTCATTTGTGCCGAAACACTCTATCCCCGGAAAAACGATGTTGCTCCTGAGGTGGATCCTGCCCTTGTTTCTATAGAAGCGCTGTATCTGCCAGTATATGTCCCAGCCGTTTTCCACTATGTCATCACAGATTATGATCCTGTCTGCATTCCTTATCACATCATGCGCGCTCTCCCAGTCCTCATCGTGGAAAAATATGCTGTCATGACCCGGATGTATTTCGTTTATCCCCATCGCAGTGTCCAGATTGACATGCATCTCTCTGAAGCGCCTGCTGTCACCGAAAACATGGTATGACACATCAAAATCCGAATCGTTTATGTTCATCAGTATCGCACGTTCAAGCAATGCGGTCCCGTAATTCCCGAAGCCAATAATTACAATTATGTCTTCCATGATATGCAGAGGATGATCTCTCCAGTAGCTTCTGGCACAGCAGTCATAGCTGTGGAAGAAATGGAGGTTTCCTGACATCTTCTCCTGCCCGCTCGTCGTACGGGCATATACATCAGCATCGAGCTCGTGCACATTCATTGCTTTCAGATTTCTGCCTATGTCGTCCTCTTCAAGGAAAAACAGCTTGCACCTTTCCCCGATCCCTTTCTTATGAGCGATTATTCTCGCCGGGGACACATTGATGAAGAAGCACGGATAGTCAGGCTTTTCAGCCTCAAGCTCCTCATTTATGCCATATATGATGACTCCGTCAGGATCCTCGCGAAGCAAGTCGCGGGCAAGCACATCCGCCTCCGGAGTGAATTCAGCAAAATAGTACCAGTTACTGTGTCTTCTGAATCCGAGCCTGAGCATCGGAAAACCCTCACTGGTAAGTACCGATACGACAGATCCGAATAACGCTACCAGCAATCCCATGGACATCAGCAGAAATATGATCCCGATCACATGACCGCCGGCTGTGACCGGGGTGACATCTCCATACCCTACAGTAGAGATCGTGACCAGCGAATACCATATCGCTTCGCCGATGGTATGTATGTGCGCACCGGGCTGATCCTTCTCGAAAAAGACAAGCAGGTTCAGCAGAACAGCATAGAACACGAGGAATGCGAGGACCGCCAGCAGATATTGTTTTCTGGTTTTATTTTTCATTGATGATCCCTCCGGGCACCGGATCTACAGGTCTGTTATGACCGTATTCATCCACTTCTTTGAGAGATAACGTTTTGCGAGAATAGCGCCTCTTATAAGCATTTCCGTTCTGGTGACCAGAAGCGCCATGTGTACCGGCAGATGCCACACAAGCGAAGCAATGAATGCCAGCGGTACAGCTATCAGCCAGATGCACGCGCTTTCGGACAGCATCGCGAATTTCGTGTCACCTCCCGCTCTCAGTATGCCGGCGATCTGAAGTCCATTGAAAAGATCCGCTGCCATCGTGGCGCCGAACACAATAAGTATGTATTTAGTATACATTTTGCCTGCTTCAGACAGCTTGAAAAGTCCCGAAAGCGGTTCTGACAATAATATGGTTATCGTTCCAATGATGATGCCCGCAAGCAGGCAGACTTTTATAAAGTGCCTGGAGAGCTTCCACGTATATTCCATGTCGCCCTCTCCGAGCTTTTCTCCTACGAGTATCAGGGCAGAATCTCCTATGCTGAATGCCGCGAAGTTGAAGATGTTGAAAATCGAATTCGCCGCCTGATATGCCGCGTACGCGGTAGTGCTTATGCGGCTGAACGCCGCCACATACATGGTCTGTCCGAAGCTCCAGAGAAACTCATTTAAGGTAGTCGGCGTGGCATTCTTTATTATCCTCTTTATGAGCTCCCTGTCCCATCCGAAGTAGCTTCTCATACTTCCGAAGAACTCATTTTTATCGCGGAAGGCAAAGTACGAATTCATGAGCACCTCGATTATCCTCGATGAAAGAGTACCTATGGCAGCTCCCGCGACTCCCATCTTAGGGAAGCCAAGCTTACCGAAAATAAGGACATAGTTTATGGAGATGTTGGCAAAGAATATGATGCTGCTTATGATCATCGGGATCCTTACCTGCTGAGTGGCCTTGAACGCCATTTCAAGAGGCGCGGACACCGCCATGAGCAGGAACGAAAAACTGTTGATCCTCACATACTGAGCCGCCAGCGCCTTTACTGCCGGGTCGTCTGTATACAGTGACAGGATGCCGTCGGTAAAGCAGTTTGCGAGAAGGAAGATCACCGCTCCGAAAGCTGCCAGAAGCGAAAAGTCAAAGCCTATCACCTTGCGGATGTTCCCCATGTCTTTGGTGCCGTAAAACTGAGCCATGAAGGTAGCCGAACCTGACAGTATCCCGAACAGCACAAGATAGTGGACCATAAACAGCTGTGAGCCCACGCCTACAGCCGCCAGCTCGGTCTCTCCGAGAAAGCCGACCATTATGTTGTCCACCATCGTAAGAGTTGCCGATACGATGCCCTGTATGGCTATCGGAGCGGCTATTTTTACAAGTTTTCTGTTTACACTCGCAGTATTGAATTCCAACTCTTATCCCTTGTATGGCTAATGCCCTGCAAATAAATTATAATATATATATTACACTCCGGAAATCAGCGGAAGTGTTTTTTAACAAACAATCCTGCTGTGTACAGCCCGGCTGTCTGCGGAAGGATGATATAAAGGGGGAAAGTAAATGAGACAGCTCACACTCGGCGGCACCGGAATAACAGTGCCTCAGAACGCGTTCGGCGCCCTCCCTATCCAGAGGAGAAGCACAGAAGACGCTGTAGCGCTGCTCAGAAAGGCATATGAGGGCGGCATGCGCTACTTCGATACCGCAAGGGCGTATACCGACAGCGAGACAAAGATCGGCATCGCCTTTGAAGGCATGCGCGACAAGGTATACATAGCGACAAAGACTGCCGGCACCACAGGAGATAAGGTCAGAGAAGACCTCGAAACATCACTCAGAGAGCTGAGGACCGACTATATCGACCTTTATCAGCTCCACATGGTCAGCCAGGTATACGCTCCGGGAGACGGCACAGGCGTTTACGAGGCCCTGCTCGAGGCTAAGGAAGCCGGAAAGATCCGCCACATCGGAGTTACCGCTCACAAGATAGGCGTAGCTTTCGACCTTGTGGACTCAGGACTTTACGAGACACTGCAGTTCCCTTTCAGCTTCCTGTCCGACCCTAAGGATTTCGAGCTCGTTGAACGCTGCATCAGCAAGGGAATGGGCTTCATAGCAATGAAGAGCCTTGCCGGCGGACTCATCACCAGGTCTGAAGTCGCGATGGCATTCCTCGGCGATTATCCTGACGTGCTCCCTATCTGGGGCGTTCAAAAGGAAAGCGAGCTCGACGAGTGGCTGTCATACATGGATGACACACCTGTGCTCACAGATGAGATGCGCGAATATATCGAAGCTGAAAAGAAAGCACTGGCCGGAGACTTCTGCAGAGGCTGCGGATACTGTCTGGCAACATGTCCTATGGGCATCGCCATAAATAACTGCGCGAGGATGTCCCTGATGCTGAGGCGCGCGCCTTCCGCTTCATGGCTCAACGAGCACTGGCAGGAGGAGATGAAGAAGATAGAGACATGCATTGAATGCGGACAGTGCACGGCGCATTGCCCATACGAACTTGACACCCCTAACCTCCTGAAGAAGAACTATGAGGATTATAAGAAGGTGCTCGCGGGAGAGGTAAAAGTAGATTAATGCTTGACAGTAACTATTTTATCATCAACAGACACGCTCAGAAGTTCAGTACGATACGGCTCACGCCAAATGCGGCGATATTTCTCGGAGAGGACGGACGCCCTCTGGATTTCGGTGTCCTCCCTCTCAGGGATTCGCTTTATGCCGCTCTGTATTGTGACGAAGTCCGGAATGTGACACTTATAACCGACAGAGCCGGAGTGCACAATGTCGTGACCATCCTCTGGCATACAGATGAGGGTTACGCGGCCGGCCTCGAAGCAATGCGCGGGGCCTGCGGTCTTACCTTCCACAGGCAAAACAAAAAGCTCAACCGCTACGCTGAATCGGTGGCGGAAAAGCTCGATGAAGGCGTAAGGCTGCGTGTGACGGATGAAGTCGACAAGTCGGACATGGTCACCTGCCCGGAATGCGGCATGCTCAATCCTAAAGGCAGCACATACTGCTTAGACTGCGGAGCCGAGCTTTAAAGCCCGGCCCCGCTTTTTTATTTATCTGATCTTTATTACCCTGCCTGAACCCTCGAATGAATAACCTCCGAGTTCCTCCAGTTTCGCTCTGAACTCATCACTGCCGAGCAGCCTCAGGAAGCACTGAATCTCGGGCAGCTCATATGTCTCAGGCCTCATAGCGAAGTCGTACTCTTCTTCGCCTACAGGTATGAAGTCGAGTCCCATCGCGTGCGCTGCAGAGTATACTCCCATGCCGCAGTCCGCCTCACCGCTTGCCACCTGGGCAGCAACGGCCATATGCGTCGCAGCCTCGGCGTCATAACCGTCGATCTCAGAAGGCGATATGCCGGCCTGCTTCAGCCTGTAGTCGAGAAGCACTCTCGTGCCCGCTCCTCTCTGCCTGTTTACGAATCTTACCCTTGTAAGGTCTTCAACTCCCCTGATGCCAAGCGGATTTCCCTTGGCCGTCATGAGCCCCTGTATTCTTCTGACGCCCTTTACCAATAACATTTCTTCGTCAGGAAAGAGCCTCTTTATGTAGGATTCGTTATATACGCCTGTGTCCTCATCCAGAAGGTGTGTCGGGCTCATGTGAGCCTCGCCTCTGGCCAGCGCCATAAGGCCTCCGAGGCTTCCGACATGCGTGCTCGACAGCCTCATGCCCTCGTTTTCACCCGACATGAGGTCGGATATGACATCAAGCAGCAGGTCGTGGCTTCCGGTGCAGACTATGGTACGTCCGACATCCTCCGCGGACCTGAAGAGTATCACCTCAACGGTCTCTCCCGCTTCAAAGCCCTCACTCTCCTGCGGGATCACGCAGAAACCGTCAGCCTTCACCATGCTCATCGCGGCTCCAGCGCCCCTTGCCAGCGGTGCGCATACATATCTTCCGTTCACACGCCCTACTCTTACACGCACGTATTCACGGTGTTTTAGTGAAGACACGAGGCGCCTCGAGAGCACTGCTTCTATCCTTTGATCGTGCGATTCTCTGAGGCCGGTGAAGGAACGAAGCACCGGGCACACGAAGTTCTCGACAGCCAGATATGCCGACACCGGATATCCCGGGATCCCTATGACAGGTTTGCCGCAGGCCTTGGCCAGTATTACAGGCTTGCCAGGCTTCATGGCTACTCCGTGCACGAATACCTCGCCTATTTCTCTGAGTATATGAACGGTGTAATCCTCGGTGCCTGCGCTTGACCCCGCGTTTACTATTAAAAGGTCGTTTTCATCAAGCGCCTTAAGCACTGCCGCCTTTATCTTTTCGTAGTCATCTTCGACTATGTCATACCTGTGCGGCATGCCTCCGTTCTCGCGCACCATTGCCTCGAACATCCTGGAGTTGGATTCTATTATGTCTCCCTCCTTAGGGTCCTC
>CADATR010000052.1 GCA_902790885.1 uncultured Eubacteriales bacterium | reverse complement strand
GCCTGCTTCAAAAAAAGAGCCATAGAACTGATCTATAATGACTCTAACCTTAAGAATATAACCGAAGGCATATCATTTGATTCCTTTGCCCTTTCCCTTTACTCTGATGATGCAAAGGACAGCACCGGAAAAAGCCCACTCGCTTACGCCGGGGAAGCTCTTTCGGCCTCAAAGGCTTTTGTCCGGGATTTTGACCTCCACCATGATAACATTCTCATTTACGGAAACACCGGTGTGGGCAAGACTCTTCTTTCAACCTGTATTGCGGGAGAATTAATAAAGACAACCCACAGTGTGGTGTATCTTACGGCAGTTGAGTTTTTTGAACGGCTCGGGGAGTATGATGACAATTCGCCTCTTCTTGAGTGCGACCTTCTCATAGCAGTCGGCTGCAGGTTCTCGGACAGAGTGGCACTCGATCCTGAATCGTTCGCGAGCCAGGCGAAGATAGTCCATATAGACATAGACAGGTCTGAGATAAACAAGAACGTGCATACCGACCACCACATCGTGGGCGATGCGAAGGAAGTTCTGAGGATGCTCAACGAAAGGCTTACTCAGCAGAGCCACCCTGAGTGGAAGGAGTACGTGTTCTCCTATCCGAGGGAGACCCTGTACGACGAAGGCGGCGATACGCTCAATCCTAAGCAGGTGTGCGATACGATCGCCAGGATGATGCCTATGGATACCATCGTTGCAACGGATGTCGGCCAGCATCAGATGTGGGCTATACAGCATTTCCACTTCGACTATCCGGGCCAGCTGATCACTTCGGGAGGCTTCGGAACTATGGGCTTCGGCCTGGGAGCTGCCATCGGCGCACAGGTAGGCAATCCTGACAAGAAGGTCATCCATATCGCCGGAGACGGAAGCTTCCGCATGAATTGCAACGAGCTGACGACAGTGCAGCACTACGGACTGCCGGTCATCACCTTCGTATTCGATAACCAGACGCTTGGAATGGTGAGGCAGTGGCAGAACCTTATATATAAGAAGAATTTTTCAGAGACCGATATGGACAGAGGGCCGGATTTCGTAAAACTGGCCGAGGCCTACGGGCTCCGCGGACGCAGGGTCAACAACCAGAAAGACCTCGCTGAGGCGATAGAGGAAGCGATGGCATGCGGAGAGGGCTATGTGATCGACTGCATGCTTGATATAGACGAGATGGTAAGGCCGATGGTGGGCGGCGGAAGCCACATCACCGACTTCATGAAGCTGTAGGGGGTGAGAGAATGGAAAAAATGGACAACGCATCAAGACAGACTCTCGCTGTCCTTGTAGACAATGAACCGGGAGTGCTGTCTCAGGTCGCAAGACTCTTCTCACGCAAGGGCTATAATATTGAGGCATTTGCTGCCGGCCCTACCGAAAACAGCGGAATAACGCGTCTGACTATCGACGTCATCGCCGACGAGCCTCACATAGAGCTTCTGTGCAATCAGCTTTGCAAGCTGTATCCGGTGCACTCGGTAAAGAGGCTGAATACGGTGAACTCCATATACCGTGAGCTGATGCTAATAAAGGTAAGCACAGAGGGATCGGAAAAGCGAAACGATGTCATGCAGATCGCCAATATCTTCAGGGCACAGATCATAGACGTGTCGCTTGAGACACTCACGCTGGTAGTTACAGGCGACTCTGAAAAACTTGAAGCGATAGTAAATATCCTGAATGAATTCAGGATACTTGAAATAGCGCGCACCGGCGTAGTAGCCATCGAGCGCGGCAAAGCAACGATCAACGATGAATCAAAAGAAAGGGGAGAATTCAACTATGGCAAAAATGTATTATGAGAAGGACTGCAATCTTGATGCACTCAACGGCAAGGTGATCGCCATCATCGGATACGGTTCACAGGGACATGCACATGCGCTCAATCTCAGGGACTCGGGATGCAATGTTATCGTAGGTCTTCGCAAGGGCGGAAAATCATGGCCTGTAGCGGAAAAGGACGGTTTTGAAGTATATACAGTCGCTGAAGCGGCTAAGAAGGCAGACATCGTCATGATGCTCATCAATGACGAGGTGCAGGCAGCCGTTTATAAGAGCGAGATAGCTCCTAACCTTGAGGCAGGCAATGCCATCGCTTTCGCTCACGGATTCAACATCCGCTATAAGCAGATCGTGGCTCCTGCAGATGTAGACGTATTCATGGCTGCTCCTAAGGGCCCTGGCCACACAGTCCGCAGCACTTACGTAGCAGGCAAGGGCGTTCCATGCCTCATCGCTGTAGAGCAGAACGCTTCGGGCAAGGCTTATGACATCGCTCTCGCTTACATTGCAGGTATCGGCGGAGCCCGCGCAGGCATCCTCGAGACAACAATGGACGAGGAGACAGAGACAGACCTCTTTGGCGAGCAGACAGTACTCTGCGGCGGAGTGGTAGACCTTATGCAGTGCGGATTCGAGGTGCTCGTTGAGGCCGGCTACAAGCCTGAGAACGCTTACTTCGAGTGCATCCATGAGATGAAGCTCATCATCGACCTCATCAATAAGGGCGGAATCGCAGCAATGAACTACTCCATCTCTGATACAGCTGAATTCGGCGAATACGTATCGGGACCGCGCGTTCTCCCTCATGATGAGATAAAGGCAAACATGCGCAAGGTGCTTTCAGACATACAGGACGGAACATTCGCCGGCAAGTGGATCGCTGAGAACAAGAACGGACGCACATTCTTCAATTCGAAGAGATCTCAGCTTGCGAAGCATCAGATGGAGGCCGTAGGCAGACAGCTCAGAGATGAGATGCTGTGGAAGAATGACACGGATCTCGACACTGCCTCAAACTAATCACATATTTAGTGGCTGCATCTTTCCCGGAGAGATCACTCGCGGAATTGATTGCGGGGCGTTATGCGAAAGGTCGGGATAGGCTTAAGGGCTGTGACACGGCCTTTTGCGACAGGTGTTCTGCAGACCGAAAGCCGCAACTCCGCTCATGATGCTCTCCGGCGTGCAGCCACAGGTATTACGATCAAAATTGATAGTAAGGAAGGATTATGAAATCTGATAATGCAAAAAAAGGAGTTGACCGCGCGCCTAACAGGAGCCTTATGTACGCTCTCGGGCTGACGGAAGAGGAGATCAGACGTCCGCTCATCGGCGTGGTCAGCTCATACAATGAAATAGTGCCTGGGCACATGCATCTCGACAAGATTGCTGAAGCTGTCAAGGCGGGTGTACGCGCTGCGGGCGGCACTCCGGTGCTCTTCCCTGCGATCGCTGTCTGCGACGGCATCGCGATGGGACATATCGGCATGAAGTACTCTCTCGTAACGAGAGATCTTATTGCTGACTCCACGGAGGCCATGGCTGTCGCTCATCAGTTTGACGGGCTTGTCATGGTGCCTAACTGCGACAAGAATGTTCCTGGCCTGCTGATGGCAGCTGCGAGGATCAACGTGCCGACTATTTTCTGCGCCGGCGGTCCTATGCTGGCCGGCCGTCTGCCTGACGGCAGGCGCACATGCCTCTCGCACATGTTTGAGGCTGTAGGCGCGTATCATGCAGGCAAGCTCGATGAAGAAGGCGTGCAGGCGTATGTTGAGCATGCCTGCCCGTCATGCGGATCATGCTCGGGCATGTACACGGCAAACTCCATGAACTGCCTTACTGAGGCTATCGGAATGGCTCTTCGCGGCAACGGTACCATCCCGGCTCCGTTCTCGGCAAGGATCCGCCTGGCAAAGGAAACAGGCATGCAGATCATGAAGCTCGTGGAGCAGGATATCAGGCCGCGCGACATCATGACTGAGGCTGCATTCCACAATGCCGAGACTGTTGACATGGCTCTCGGATGCTCCACAAATACGATGCTGCATCTGCCTGCCATCGCTCATGAGGCCGGAGTGGACATCAGCTTCGACATGGCAAATGAGATCAGCGGCAAAACACCTAACCTCTGCCATCTGGCTCCCGCGGGCGATACCTTCATGGAAGATCTCGAGGCAGCCGGCGGAGTATACGCGGTGATGAAAGAGCTCACAAAGGGGGGACTTCTCGACACATCGGTCATGACCGTGAGCGGGAAGACCATGGGCGAAAACATCGCGAATGCCGGCAATCTCAATACTGACATCATAAGACCGTTTGAAGATCCGTTCATGAAGACCGGAGGCATCGCTGTGCTCAAGGGCAATATCGCTCCGGACGGCTGTGTTGTAAAGCAGGCGGCTGTTCTGCCTGAAATGATGCAGCACGAGGGCCCTGCAAGGGTATTCGATTCCGAAGAGGATGCCATCCGCGTTATCTATGACGGAGGAATCAAGGCGGGCGATGTAGTGGTGATCCGCTACGAAGGCCCTAAGGGCGGTCCGGGAATGAGAGAAATGCTCAACCCGACCTCCGCAATAGCAGGTATGGGACTCGACGCATCTGTTGCCCTTATAACTGACGGAAGATTCTCCGGAGCCACACGCGGAGCCTCCATAGGACATGTAAGTCCTGAGGCAGCATCCGGAGGCCCTATAGGTCTGGTGCACGAGGGAGACATCATCTCCATCGACATCACCAACAAGACCATAGAACTCAAGGTTTCCGACGAGGAACTCGAGGAACGCCGCAAGGCATGGGTATGCCCTGAGCCTAAGGTGAAGACGGGATACCTTGCGAGATATGCGAAGCTGGTAAGCTCCGCGGACAAGGGCGCTGTTCTGGAATAGCAGTATTGCTGAAGAGACTGGAGTAAAAATGGAACAGGTTAAAATATTTGATACTACACTGCGCGACGGTGAGCAGTCACCGGGCTGCAGCATGAACCTGAGAGAGAAGATAGAAGTAGCCAGATGCCTCGAAAAGATGCACGTCGATATAATCGAGGCTGGCTTTGCGATCGCTTCGCCGGGAGATTTTGAGTCGGTAAAAACGATTTCCGAGACTATCAGAGGATGCACTATAGCTTCGCTTGCCCGTTCTACTGTCAAAGACATAGATACCGCATGGGAGGCTGTAAAGAGCGCGGCTGATCCGCGCATCCACGTGTTCATCGCTACATCGCCGCTCCACATGGAGTACAAGCTGCGCATGAGCCCGGAGCAGGTGCTCGAGAGAGCGGGCGAGATGGTCGCCCACGCGAAGAAATACTGCTCCAACATCGAGTTCTCCGCAGAGGATGCCACCAGAAGCGACCCGGAATTCCTGAAAAAAGTCGTGGAGAGAGCGATCGCAAGCGGCGCTACAACCGTCAATATCCCTGATACTGTCGGATATACCACGCCGGGCGAGATGCGCGAGCTCATTGAGGACATAAAGAACAACGTAAAGGGCGCGGAGAATGTCATATTCTCAGTCCACTGCCATAACGACCTGGGAATGGCCACTGCAAATGCTCTTGCCGGAGTGCTCGGCGGAGCAAGGCAGGTGGAGTGCACTGTCAATGGCCTCGGAGAGAGAGCAGGCAATACCTCGCTCGAAGAGATCGTAATGGCGATACGCACAAGACAGGACGTGACAGGTCTCACTACAGGCATCGACACCACGCAGATCCACCGCGCGAGCCAGACTGTCTACAACATAATCGGTCAGACCGCTCCTCTCAACAAGCCTATAGTCGGCAAAAATGCCTTCGCGCATGAGTCGGGCATCCACCAGCACGGTGTGCTCGCAAACAAGAAGACTTACGAGATAATGACTCCGGAGTCTGTCGGCATCCATGTCAACAATCTTGTTCTCGGCAAGCATTCAGGCCGCCACGCTGTAGGGCAGAGGCTCGAGGAGCTCGGTTTTGTTCTCAGCAAGGAAGAGCTCGACAGGTGCTTTGAAGAGTTCAAGGTAGTCTGCGACAAGAAAAAGAACATCACCGACGCCGATCTTGAGGCTATAGTGACCCATAACACGAATGTCGTTTATGAGGATGAAGCAGACGGCTACAAGCTCGACTGGTTCCAGATGTCCACAAGCAACTTCACAACGGCGACCTGCACGGTAAGCCTCGAAAAGGACGGAGAAAAGAAAGAGGATGTAGCACTTGGAGACGGACCTATCGACGCAGCTTACAACGCGATCGACGCGATAATACAGCCGTCACCTCACAGCTTCGATATATTCAACATCCACTCTATATCTGAAGGCAAGGATACTCTCGGAGATGTAACGGTAAAGGTCAACGCCTATGACAGAACGTTCACTGGCAGGGGCCTTTCGACAGACATCATGGAGGCCAGCATAAACGCTTACATCAAGGCTTTGAACCGCATGGCTGCCTATGAGCGCAAGCACAGCGACGAAACTGTTCCGATCAAGGCAACAGAAGCATAAGGAGGACAAGACCATGGGCATGACAATGACACAGAAGATCCTCGCAGCTCACGCCGGACTTCCTGAAGTCCACGCTGGTGACCTGATCGAGGCAAAACTCGACATAGTGCTCGGCAATGATGTCACCACACCTGTGGCCATCGGCGTCTTCGAAAAAGCCGGATTTGACGAGGTCTTTGACAAAGAAAAAATAGTCATCGCTCTCGATCACTATACCCCGTGCAAGGATATAAAGTCGGCTGAGCTGTGCGTCACAGCGCGCGACTTTGCAAGAAAGCACAACATAAAGCATTTCTATGACGTCGGCACGGTCGGGATCGAGCACGCGCTCCTTCCGGAGCAGGGCATAGTAGGCCCGGGAGACTGCATCATAGGAGCTGACTCCCATACATGCACCTACGGAGCTCTCGGAGCGTTCTCGACAGGCGTAGGCTCAACGGACATGGCTGCCGGAATGGCATCGGGACTCAACTGGTTCAAGGTGCCTGCTGCCATAAAGGTGGAACTCACCGGAAAGCCGGGTCCGTGCGTATCCGGAAAGGACGTGATCCTTCATCTCATAGGTGAGATCGGCGTTGACGGAGCGCTTTACAAGTCGCTTGAGTTTACCGGCGAAGGAGTAGCCGAGCTGTCGATGGATGACAGATTCACCATATCCAACATGGCCATTGAAGCCGGCGGCAAAAACGGCATATTCCCGGTCGACGATAAGACGCGCGAATACATCAGCGGCAGATTCAAAAGAGAGCCTGCCGTATACGAGGCAGACGCAGACGCCGAGTACGAGAGAGTCGTGACTATTGATCTTTCGTCGCTTGAGCCGACTGTATCGATGCCGCATCTTCCTTCAAACACGAAGACCGTAAAGGAAGCCGCAGGCATCAGCATCGACCAGGTCGTGATAGGCTCGTGCACCAACGGCCGCATGTCAGACATGCGTGTCGCAGCGTCCATACTCAAGGGAAAGAAGATCGCTGACAACGTTCGCTGCATAATCATACCGGCGACCCAGCAGATCTATCTGGACTGCATGGAGGAAGGCCTGCTGAAGACATTCGTTGAGGCAGGATGTGCTGTTTCAGCTCCTACATGCGGACCGTGCCTTGGCGGACACATGGGAGTAATGGCCGCGGGTGAAAGGGCGGTCGCTACAACTAACCGCAACTTCATCGGAAGAATGGGACACACACAGAGTGAAGTAGTGCTTGCGAGTCCGGCGGTCGCTGCAGCATCGGCGCTGGCCGGCTGCATAGCGGATCCGCGTGAACTGTAAGGAGGGGACATCATGAGAGGAAAAGTATGGAAATACGGAGATCACATCGACACTGATGTCATCATCCCTGCAAGATATCTCAACGATCCGGATCCTGCCGCGCTGGCAAGCCACTGCATGGTGGACATCGACGAGGGCTTCGCGGGCGGAGTACAGGCCGGCGACATAATGGTAGGCGGATGGAACTTCGGCTGTGGCTCATCGAGAGAGCACGCCCCGATCGCAATACAGGCCAGCGGCGTATCGTGCGTAATAGCCGCAAGCTTCGCACGCATCTTCTATCGCAACGCTATCAATATAGGCTTCCCTATACTGGAATGCCCTGAGGCGAGCCAGGCAATAAACGCGGGCGACATAGTCAGCGTGGATACGAAGACGGGAGTCATAACGGATGAGACTACAGGCGAAAGCTTCCAGGCAAAGCCGTTCCCGGAATTCATAGAGCATATCATCGAAAACGGCGGACTTCTGTCGTACTTAAAGAATAAGTAAACTATCAGAGCCTCGCAACGAACCCTCCCGGGTGTACGCCTCTCGGCTCAAGATTTGCGACGCATCGGTTTCGGGCTCGAACTTCGCAGCTGAGGGCTGCTCGTTCTCCCCTCGTAACCGGCTGCAAATCGGCCACCCGCTCAGGTTGTTGTGAGTCTCTGATCATCTGTACTTTATAACGGAGAGCAAATATGACGTATAAAATCGCGTTGGTACCGGGCGACGGAATTGGCCCGGAGGTCTGCGGCGCAGCCACTGAGGTGCTGAAAGCTGTCTCCGAAAAATATGGCTGCGAATTTGAATTCAATACATATCTTGCCGGAGGCTGTGCTCTGGATGAATTCGGAGTTCCTCTTCCGCAGGAGACTATAGACGGCTGCCTCGCTGCAGACAGTGTGATGCTTGGTGCTGTGGGCGGACCGAAGTGGGATTCTGTACCTAATCATATGAGACCGGAGAAAGCTCTTCTGGGACTCAGAAAGGAACTTGGTCTGTATACAAACCTCAGACCTGCTGCCATACAGCCTGCTCTTGCTGAAGCCTGCGTGCTCAGACCGGATATAGCTGCTAAGGGTTTCGACCTCATGATAGTGCGTGAGCTTACCGGAGGGATATATTTCGGTGAGCGAGGCAGGAATGAGGCAGGGGACGCGGCTTATGACACCGAATCCTACAGCGTCATGGAGATAGAGAGGGTCGCAAGGCGGGCTTTCGAAACGGCCCGTAAGCGCAGGAGCCATCTGACCAGCATCGATAAGGCCAATGTGCTCGAGACTTCAAGGCTCTGGCGCGAGACAGTTCACAGTCTGGGTGAATCAGAATATCCGGATGTAAGGCTCGATGACATGTACGTGGATAATGCAGCAATGCAGATAATACGCGATCCGTCGTTCTTCGATGTCATCGTGACATCCAATATGTTCGGAGACATCCTTTCTGACGAGGCGTCGCAGGTGACTGGCTCCATCGGGCTGCTCGCTTCTGCGTCACTCGGAGAATCGTCTCGCGGCATGTATGAGCCTATTCATGGCTCCGCTCCTGACATAGCGGGCAAAGATCTGGCAAACCCTATAGCCGCGATACTGTCCGCCGCTATGATGCTCAGATATTCCTTCGACCTGGCTGAAGAAGCCGACGCCATAGAGAAAGCAGTCTCTGACGTGCTTTCCGACGGGCTCCGCACAGCCGACATAAAGGCGCCGGGACAGGAGGACTGGATCAAAGGCAGCGAAATGAAGGCTGCCATAATAGAAAAAATAAGGGGCTAAATGAAACATAAAAAGAACAATTTTCTGTTTTATACTGACTGGGATGTCAGCGTGACGGGCTCCGCTCCAGCGCTCGCGGCCACACTTGCCGCTTTTGCGACGGAGTTCGGGCTTTCGGGCAATGTGTGGCAGCAGTGGCTCACATACAATCTCATGATGAGCGACAACTCGTTCACGCAGGTATGCGAAAGGCGTGAGGTGCTGCCTGATGCTACCCTTGTAAGCCTTGCGGAGCGCGATCTTACCATCTTCATGGAGCTCTTCGGAACTGAAGAGACGGATTTCGACGAAGACGAGGGGCTGCTCCCGCTGATGCTCGACTACAGGGCGCCGTATGACGCGGACTCTATAACTGAGGCCGGACGCCGCATAAGGGATCTGAGCGGCAGGCTTGCCGAAGCAGCGGATGTGAAGGATTTTACACGCGCGCTCATGGATCATTACGAGAAATGCGGAGCCGGAATGTTCGGGCTCTATAAGGCCTTCAGAGTAGATCCGTCAGCAGCCGGCGAAACAGATCTTAGGCTGATCCCTGTCACCGACAGCGAGGATGTCAGCTTTGATAAGCTGATCGGTTATGAAACCCAGAAGAAGATGCTGAAAGACAATACCGAGGCTTTCCTTAACGGTCACTTTGCCAACAACGTGCTGCTTTACGGAGACAGCGGCACCGGTAAATCGACGAGCGTACACGCGCTGATGCATGAGTACGCAGACCGCGGCCTCAGGCTCATAGAGGTATCGAAGCCCGACAGGGCAAGGATACCGCAGATACTTGCAGCCATCAAAAAACGCAATTACAGGTTCATACTGTTCCTCGACGATCTGTCGTTCGAAGAGGGCGAAAGCGATTATAAGGAACTTAAGGCAATGCTCGAGGGCGCTCTCGAGACGCGTTCAGACAAGGTGCTGATCTATGCTACCTCGAACCGCCGCCACCTTATCCGCGAGGTGTGGGGCGATCGAAGCGACATGGAGTACAACGAGGACGTTCACAGATCGGATACGATGGAAGAGAAGCTGTCGCTGGCGTCCAGATTCGGAGTTACCATCTACTATCCTAAACCTGGTCCGCGCGAGTATCTCGAGATAGTGAGATCGCTTGCGGCCAGGAAGGGATTGGAGCTCAGCGGACAGGAGCTCGAGGATGCTGCCCGCAAGTGGGAACTCCGCCACGGCGGAATGTCGGGCAGAACAGCCAGCCAATTTGTCACATGGATAGACGGCACTGAAGAATAGATCAATTACAGAAGGACAAAAAGAAAATGAGAAAAAAAAAAGGACTATCACTCGACAGGGTATATCAG
>CADATR010000051.1 GCA_902790885.1 uncultured Eubacteriales bacterium | reverse complement strand
GGAAAGCCTGTTCAGCTGCCGCTGAAAAACGTATCAACAACAGACTTTACAGGCCGGTTTGACGCATAACGGCCGGGAAGACATTCAGGAACAGGAATGCAGAAACTATATATACTAGTATTCAACGGGATATACAGGATAACAGGAAAAATCGATGAAAGAGTCAGAAATGCTATAGTTTTCTTAAGTTGCCTGTTATTGACGGCTATATATTTCTTCTGGACGGGAAGCCTGGATGCTTCTCCCGGGGAAATAATGATAAAGGGTTCGGTTATTACCGCTGTATTGACGGTTTTCAGCATAAAAGGACCTATGGTAAAAGTCCCCAAAAACTATCTGACGTACTATACTATGGTACTGTTCGGGATAGGCATACTGCTTATCGGGCAGTTGCATAAGGTGGGAGACGGATATGTGATGTATGCGCTTGATCTGGTCTTCCTATTCCCTGCGCTGTATTTCATATGGAACAGCAGGGGGGACCACGACACTCTGTATAAAATGATAGCTGCAGGGATCCTGCTCGCCGGAATTATCAGTTTTATGTACTGCTTTTATCTGGCAAGCAAAGGCGAACTGGTAATAGAATATGGCAGAGTAACGGCATATAAAAGGAATGCGAATTTCCTGGGCATGATGGGTGTGGTGGTCGTGATAGGCTCAACTTATCTGCTCCTGCTGCTGAATCAAAATTGGCTCACAGTTTTGATTTCATCTGCAGGAATAGGCATCGGATTGACGTATATTTTATTGTCTGTTGCGAGAACCGCAATGCTTACCGTGCTTGGCTGCGGAATAGTTGGATTTGTTTTTCTGTTTAAAATGATACGCTGCGGCAGTATGCGAAAAAGCAGAGCCATACTATTGATCGCAGTGATAATACTGACCGCATCTGTTACCACATATTTCGGGACAGAATTAGATGACATCCATTACAATGCGTTCAATGCCAGGAGTTCTGTAGAAGAGACTGCAGAACAGCCAGCCGCAGGCAGCACGTCTTCTGTACAGCAGGACACGCCAGCGGAGTCTGAGGAATTATACACGATTACTGAAAGACTCAATACTTCTGGCGAAATAAACTCATACAGCTCCGGGCGGATCAATATCTGGAGAATCTACGCAGAAAACATTACTCCGTGGGGAATGCCTTTAAGTAATATATCAGAAGAGCTATCAGGTGCGTCTGAAAGAAGAGCGCATAATAATATTCTGGAATACTGTTATCGCTGCGGATATCTAGTCGGAAGTTTATACATACTCTTTTACATCGCAACAGCAGTCATTGGTATGAAAATGCTTTTTTCCAGAAGATATGACCGTCCGCGGGATGCTTTTCTGATTATGGTAATAGGTGCATATTCAGTATATGCAATGTTAGAGATATCAACGTTACCGTTTATGAGGGTAATCCCTTGCCTGTTTTTCCTGACGATTGCTCCGTTAATGGAAAAGGCGGATGCCTATTTAGGAAATAATGAACAAGATGAGTAATAGTTTTAATTTTATGCGTGACAATACACCTGATATATCTGTAATAATTCCCTTCTATAATGTTGAGGAGTATATAGTAGAATGTCTGGAGTCGGTCATTGCGCAGAAAGGCGTAAAGACGGAGATCATAATGGTTGATGACGCTTCGACCGATAGTTCTGTCGACATCGTAAAGGGCTTTATGCGCAAGCATAAAAACATAAGTCTTTACCATGAAGATGGAAAGGGACCGAGTGCCGCGAGAAACCTGGGAGTAAAGTATGCAAAAGGCAGGTATATAGCATTTCTTGACGCAGATGATATGCTGCGTAAAGGGATCTATGCCAGGATGATCAAAGCAGCAGAACATTATGATGCGCAGATCTGCATTTGCAATGCTGCCAGGTTTGATCAGAATGGCAAGCTTGCTTCAAAACTGCATGAAAAAGTCTTTAGAGAATATAAGCCGTGTACTCATATCACAGAGACGCATAATCTGATATATGATACAACGACCTGGAACAAAATAATCGACAGAAACTTTTACTTCGATAACAATATACTGTTCCCGGAAGGGGTAGTATATGAAGATATTTATGTAACTGCCGACATGCATCTGAAGTGCAATCGGGTAGCCGTGATTTCTGAAACCGGTTATCTATGGCGAAAGAGAGCGAATCCGGGAAACGAATCAATAACTCAAAGGTTCTATTCTGAAGAGAACATAAGGGACCGGTTTGCAGCTATAAAATGGCTGGCAGAGGACTTCTGTAAGAGAGACCTTCCTGAAGACCTGAAGAAAGATGTTCAGAAAAAGATCCTTGATACAGATATAAATGTGCTCATTGACGCGGTGGATCATGCTGATGATGAACGGGCCTTACGAATAATGGAAGATGCCTGGTCTTTTATAGATGACAATATCGATAAAGATGTAATGGCCTCTATGCCTGTAATAGAACTGCAGAAATATGATTATTTAAGTAAAAGGGACCTGGATGGCCTCAGGAAGCTTTTAGCTTATTACAGAGACGCCTATGACAAGGCTCCTGTCGAAGAGCGTGAGGGAAGACTTTACGCAGATCTTCCGGAGGAACTGTTCAAAATCAATAGCAGAGATGTCACGGATGAATTATCTCTTTTGCGGAGAAAAGACTGGGTCGATGCGGTAAGATGTTCAAAAGCAGGTTTTGATATAGATGCTCACATATATCTTCCAAGATTTAATGTGGAGAAGCCTGAAGATCAGGTCATTACAATACATCTTATTAACGAAGAGACCGGGCAGATCCTGGATATCGAAACCAGACCAATAGAGGCAAAACATATCACCGACCTGAGAGGAAAGGTAGAAGATCCTGTATCAGGCTCTGTTGCGAACTATAACTATGATTATTCGGGATTTACTTTCCGCATTGAGCCGGCTCTCTTTGAAGACAGCGCCAAAAGGGGCATACGCAAGTACAGCGTTGTTCTTGAGTATCAGGATCGCATCTTCAGCGGAAATCAGATCATGAGAGGCATAAGCCGCGATGTGAAGGCGGAATGCAAAAGGATGCATGTCCGCAAGGGACTCAGGAAAATCAGTATAAACTTTGGATATCTGAACGAACTGCAGATAGTGGTTACAAATTAAAATGGAAACAGTAAAAACGATCGAAGAGGAACACAGACTATATAAGAATCAGATCATACTGCTGGCAAAATCAGATCTGATCAAGACCTACAGAGGCGCAGCGCTGGGATGGGCGTGGGCTGTCATCAAGCCGAGCATCACCCTTTTTGTCTTCTGGTTCGCGTTTTCCATAGGTTTACGCCATGGTAAGCCTATAGCGGGATACCCGTTTTTCCTGTGGCTTGTAGCAGGATTCCTGCCGTGGTTCTACATGCAGGAGCTTATTACCGGCGGCGCGGGCTGCATACGTAAGTACAGGCACCTTGTTACTAAGATGAGGTTCCCTATATCGATAATCCCGACATACTACAACATTTCACATTTATACACGCATTTTGTGCTGCTTGGCATAACGATCGTGCTGTTTGCCGTCTTTGGCCATATGCCGGATATTTATCTTTTGCAGATACCGTTTTACATGCTTCTTATGTTCGCGTTCTTTACGGTCTGGGCGTTGTTCGGAGGCATGCTGTCGGCAATAAGCAAAGACTTTCAGAATCTTGTAAACGCGTGCTCGTCGGCAATTTTCTGGATGTCGGGTATCGTTTATAATGTCGATGAAATAAAGTGGAGATGGCTGAGGGTCGCGCTTAAATTCAATCCTGTTACGGTCGTTTCGAGCGGCTATCGCAGAGCCTTCGTATATAAAAAATGGTTCTGGCAGGACAAAGTCTCAATTGTGTGCTTCATGGTGACCTTTACGCTTTTCGTTCTCGGCGCGATATGGGCGTACAGAAAACTCCGTAAAGAGATCCCGGATGTACTGTAGAAGGAAATACTTAAAATGGGCAGTGATAAAATAGTAATAAAATTCAACAACGTCACGAAAGTATACAAGCTGTATAAGAGTGACCGGGCGCGTTTCAAAGGTTTATTCAGCAAGAAGGTAAAGTATAAAGAAAACCGTGCTGTAAACAATCTTTCTTTTGAGGTAAAAAAGGGTGAGAGTCTGGCCTTGTTTGGACGCAATGGCGCCGGAAAATCCACTATTCTTAAGATGATCACCGGAGTATGCTTCCCGACCGAGGGAGAGGTGGAGGTAGACGGAAAAGTAAGCGCCCTGCTCGAGCTCGCGGCGGGTTTTGATGTGGAATCGACCGGGCGCGAAAACATTGCATTCAAATGCAGCCTCATGGGACTGACAGAGTCAGAGATAGCCGAGGTGGAGCCGGATATCGTAGCATTTGCTGATGTCGGTGATTATATCGACCAGCCGCTTCGCTCATACTCCAGCGGAATGAAGGCAAGGCTGGGCTTTGCTATCAGTGTAAACGCACGGCCTGACATACTTATCGTTGATGAGGCGCTGAGCGTAGGAGACAAGGCTTTCAGAAAAAAATGCAAGGATAAAGTGGCTGAGATAATGGCAGATGAAAATGTTACCTTGCTGTTCGTAACACATTCACTTGCCACCGCGAAGGACTTCTGTAAGCGCGGAATGGTGCTCGAGAAGGGGACGAAGCTGTTTGACGGAGACATCGACGAAGCTATCGAATTCTATGACTCAAGGCAATAGGCTCAGATAATGGATCCGGTAAAATCAATAAAAAGAAGAATCAAATATAATAAGAGCGAAGACCGCAGATACCGCGACTTCTGGTATTCCTGCAGCGTCGATGAGTTCAGCGTCATGATAGAACCCGGCCGCGGAGAGACTGTGTCGGGCAATATGTTTGCGCTGCTCAAGGAAATAGAGACGGCTCCGGCGTGGGAAGCATACCGGCCGTATTTTATTGTGACGGACAAGACTCGTGAAGAAGCGGAGCGCAAAGTTGCCTTCTATGGCTTCAGGAAGGTGAAGCTTGTGAAGCGCATGAGCGACGAGTATCTTAAGCTTCTTGCCTCCTGTAAATACTTCTTCTCGGATAACACATATCCGGACATCTTCTGCAAAAAGACAGATCAGGTGCTTGCCAACACATGGCACGGCACTCCGCTCAAGCACATGGGTGTGGCCGCTCTTGACGGCGCGCGCGGCATAGGCAACGTGCAGCGCAATTACTTTATGGCCGACTACGCTCTCTTCCCTAACGATTTTACCCGCGATGTTTTCATGGATGACTACCTGCTGAGGACTCAGTTCAGCGGAAGGGCAGTTATGCTCGATTATCCGCGCAACGACGCTTTCTTTGATGATGAAATGCGCGCGAGAGTCCGCAGAGAGCAGGGAATAGAGGGTAAAAAGATCTATGCCTACATGCCTACATGGCGCGGGGGCGATTCCAAGAACGTGAACATGGATGATCAGATAGCTGAGATCACAGGCTACCTGGAGTCTTTTGATGAATTGCTGGAAGACGACCAGCTGCTTTATGTAAATCTGCATCCGTTTGTCGGAAACAGACTTACATATGACAGCTTTGAACATGTGAGACCGTTCCCGGCGGAGTACGAGACGTATGACTTTCTTAATGCATCGGACGCGCTGATCACAGACTATTCGAGCGTGTTTTTCGACTACGCGCAGACGGGACGCAGCGTAGTGCTCTTCACCTACGATCTCGAAGATTATATGGCAAGCCGCGGCATGTACATGGATGTTAAGGATCTTCCTTTCGCGATCTGCCGCACGCCTGACGAGGTGATGGGGGCGATAAACAGAGG
Source organism: uncultured Eubacteriales bacterium (assembly GCA_902790885.1). Next base: position 4,865 of record CADATR010000051.1, on the reverse strand, counting down.
CGGCTCCGTCGCTGATGATGACTTTATGCGCAGCTACTGTGCGTACAGGGATGCCGGCAGAAGATGCGTCGATCAGTATCTCAGCATCGTCTTCAACGGCGGCGATCTGCCTGAAGCTGAAAAGCAATTCTACAGCACTGCGGATCCGGAAAAAGCAGGGCAGCATGTGCATGTCATAGCCCTGTCAGACATCGACAAGGGCATCAATGAGACGGTAAGGAACTCCATCAGCAGGCACCTCTCGGAGGGCGATCACGTTACGCTTGTCTTCGACGGAGGCATGAAGAAAGGTACAGTGGAGACTCTGCGCGAGTTTGAGCCTTTCGACAAGGTGGACTTCTATTCACTGATAGGTGGTGTGCGCGATGACGACATGCCGCGCGAGGTGCGGAGGGTGTTCCCGGGCTGGCACATCGACAGCCTCGAGACCATCAAAGGGATCAAACGAAATTACTACAGGCTTGCGAGACATCTCATACCGGTCCGAACCTACTCCATGAAGAACAGAAAGGACAGCATCGAGATAAGATTCAGGCAGCCGCGGCTGTCGTATCTTGAGTCCGCTAGAATGGACGTGTTTGATTATCCTCTTGAAAAAAACGGTGACAGGTACACGATAACGATCCCTAAGGAGGACCTGTCAGGATTCATCTATCGAAACCAGATAACCGCTGTCGATAAGTTCGGCAACGAACACAAGATAATATCTTCGAACAGGTTCCTCAAGATATTAAAGATACTGCACACCAGAGTCATAAAGCTTGACATAGACAGCAAAACGGTCGATGACGAGCAGGATAACGGCCCGGGCAGCGGCATCATATGCTATCTGCAGGAATATATGGGCAGAACAGATCTTCTGGTGAGGCCGGTCAACTATACCGACAGTCTCAGCCAGAGAGTGAAGATAGGCATTGCATACACGCTCGCAGCGCTCAGAAAGGGAGGAACGACACCTATTCTCCTGTATGAGAAAAACAGCGAAAGGTATGAGGAGTCTGCGTCCGTACTGTACGAGAAGCTCATCGACATGGGCTATAAGAACGCTTACTACGTCATCAATAGGGACTGCCCGGCCAGAAACTCTGTGCCGGATAAATACCGCTCAAACCTGCTGATGAAGTATTCGTTCAGACACTATCTTAAACTGTTCAGGTGCAGGACTTTCTTTGCTACTGAAAGGATAACCCACAACATAGACCTCAGACCGCTCAGTCCTTTCCTCAGATACTGGCTCAAACATGCGGGCTTCAACTATGTGTTCCTGCAGCATGGGGTAATGTACATGGTGTCGCTCGATGCCGAGAGAAGAGCCTTCTTTAAACTTATAAACCGGGAGGGATACATCAACAGGACAGTCGTTTCATCAGAACTCGAAGCGGATCATTTCGTGTACAGAGGCAATTATGACCGGGACGAGCTGTATGTCTGCGGCCTGCTCAAATTCGACAAGGCCGTGAGGAACGATGTGCATGACCGCATAGTCATCATGCCTACCTGGAGGCCGGGCGAGGCGATACAGGCGGCTGAGGACTTCAGGCAGACGAGCTATTATAAATTCATAGAGAAGATCTACAACGCGGTGCCTGATGATCTGAAAGACAGAGTGATAGTGCTTCCGCATCCGCTGATCAAGAAGAATGCTGTCGAGGCGCTTGCTTCCTCGGAAGAGGCAGGGGCTGATGATGTTATGCGGCTGATGCTGCCTGACTATACCCATGAAGAGGTGCTCAGGATGACCGACACGCTGATCACGGATTACTCATCCATATCGTACGACGCCTTCTATCGCGGTGCGAATGTCATATTCGACTGGGAAGAAAAAGATGACACCATTGCATATTACGGCAAGTCGGCGAGGCTGATGCTCACCGAAGACCTTGCTTTCGGCGAGGTGGCATATACGAAGGATGAACTGAGGGCCGCGATAGAAAAAACATACGGAAAAGAGCAGCAATCGAAATATATTGACAGATTCCGTAATATAGTTACATATCATGACGGCCGCAACACTGAGAGATTCATAGAAATGGCAAAGAAGGACGGCCTGCTGTAACGGATGACCGTAGATAAAAAGAAGAAAATAACAATAATAAGCCGCGAAAGCGACAGCAAGACCCTCGACATAATAATGCTCGAGGCGGCTTTGCTTGAGCGGGGCTGCGATGTAAGGGTTCTGAGTAAACTTCTTACGAAAGAGAAGTCTCTTAAGACGCTTGCTTATGCCGGCCATGTACTGAAGCAGGAGGCCGCGATACTCACCTCCGATGTTGTTGTGCTCGACACCTACTGCATACCTGCCAGCATGATCCCTCACCGCAAAGGCACAAAGGTGGTTCAGATGTGGCATGCGCTTGCCGCTGTAAAGAAATTCGGATGGCAGACGGTAGGCAGGGATGGCGGCTCTTCCGAGAAAGTAGCAAGACTGATGAAGATGCACCGCGGTTACGACTATGTGGTATGCGCGAGCGACGTGACGGCAGAGCATTTCTGTGAGGCTTTCAAAGTCAGCCGGGAAAAGATCGTTAAATACGGGCTTCCGCGCATCGACTACATAAAGAGCGTCGCGCACGGAGACAGACACGAGGAGACATCAGCGAAGATATTATCGAAGTATCCGCAGCTTAAGGACAGTAGTAAGACTCTGATACTGTACGCGCCGACTTTCCGGAGGGGCAGGGCAGTAAACGTGAAGAGCCTGACGGATGCTCTCGATCCGGAGAAATACAACGTCGTCGTAAAACTGCATCCGCTGTACAGAGGAGATATGGCGGGGCAAGAGGCTGACGCGTCTGGCAATATAATATATGATGATAGTTTCTCATCATTCGACTGGCTGTCAGCTGCCGATGTGATCATCAGCGACTACTCGTCGCTCGTGACAGAAGCTACGCTGGCGGACAAGCCGCTCTTCATCTACGCCTACGACCTCGATGAATATGAAGAGAACACAGGCCTCAACATCGATTTCGGAAGCGAGCCGATAGAGCCGTATGTTTTTAAAGATGCGGCAGAACTGGCAAAGGCGATTGGCGCGGGCGGATATGACCTTGATCTGCTCCGCTCTTTCAGAGACAGATATATAGATATAGATACGGACAGCTGCACGGCCGCTCTCGCGGATTTCATCGTGTCAGCCTGCGAATAAATGGATGCATAACAGACAGGAAGAGTAATGAGTGTAACGACCGGATTCAAAAAAGTAGTATTTGACATTGCGAAAAAGAACAAGGCTTTCCGCCTGTTTTTCAGGGGCAGCAGGGACGCGGCTTACAGAGTCAAGATGACGCTTGACGCGCCGTTTTGCAGGATCGATGAAAAGCTGGTGTATTTCATCACTTTCTCGGGCCGTGGATACAGCGATTCGCCTAAGGCCATGTACGAATATATGCTGAATGCGCCGGAGTATAAGGACTACCGATTCATCTGGTGCTTTAAGGAGCCGGAGGAGTACAGCTTTCTGCTGCAGAACGAGCGTACCGAACTGGTGAAGTTCAGAACAAAAGAAGACAACAAGGCACTCCGCAAGGCAAAGTACTGGATATCCAATTACCGCATGCTCAACAATCAGTATCCGCGCAAGGGGCAGGTATACCTGCAGTGCTGGCACGGCACTCCGCTCAAGAGGCTGGGATATGACATTCTTGAGAGCGACAACGCGATGAACTCACTCTCCGAGATCAAGGAAAAGTACAGGACGGATGCAGAGAAGTTCTCATATCTTCTTTCACCTTCTCCGTTTGCAACGGAAAAGTTCGCGACCGCATGGAACCTGAACGAGACCGGGCAGCGCTATAAGATAATAGAAGAGGGCTATCCGCGCAACGACAGGCTGGCAGCGGTAACGGAAGCTGACAGAGAACAGATCAGAAAGGCTCTCGGCGCAGAAGGGAAGAAAGTCATACTCTACGCGCCGACATGGAGAGACAACCAGCACACCAGCGGTCAGGGCTACACCTATAAGACAGAGGTGGATTTCGACAGGCTCCGCAAAGAGCTCGGAGATGATTATGTGATACTCTTCAGAGCGCATTATCTGGTTGCCAACAGCTTTGACTTTGAACGTTACGCCAATTTTATCAGAGATGTGTCATCATATCCGGACATCAATGATCTTTACATCGCAGCTGATATACTGGTGACAGATTATTCAAGTGTATTCTTCGATTATGCCAATCTTAAAAAGCCGGTCATCTTTTATATGTACGACCTGGAGCATTATGCCAACGAGATGAGAGGTTTCTACATTTCACTGGATGAGCTTCCGGGACCTGTCGTTAAAGAGGAGGACGGGCTGATCGCTGAGATCAGAAAGTGTGATGATTGGGTGCCTGATGAAAAATACGAGGCATTCCATCAGAAGTACAATCCGCTTGATGACGGGCACGCTTCAGAAAGAGTGCTGCACCGCATCATAAAATAAAGAGCCTGCAGGATGCCTGATGATTATGGAAGAAGAAAAGAATCGTGAAAAACTGAATATCCAGGACGATCCGGAGACCGCGGAAGCTGCTGAGACTGCGGATGATCAGGCGGCTCCGGAGACCGCGGAAGCTGCGGAGCTTTCGGACGATCAGAAAGAGGCGGACGAGCAGGAGAGTCCGAAAAAGAAAAAAAGGCGCAGCAAAAGAAAGCTGAAACAGTTTATTTTTGTAGGTATGCTTGCCATCGCGGCTTTGCTGTGCCTGCTGATCGCGTTCAGACTGCTTGACGTGGACAGCAGATTCGTAAGGGCTGTAAATGCAGGACTGTCCGAAAGCTGGGCGCTTGAGAACAACGAGATCCAGCTCAAGGAAAATAAAGCGCCATATGACACCTCATTTGTTGACATAGAGTACGACAAGGTAAAGGAATTCAAAGATAAG
>CADATR010000050.1 GCA_902790885.1 uncultured Eubacteriales bacterium | reverse complement strand
AACGCAGGCGAACTTCATCACAGGGCCGTTCTCTGTGTTGAGAGTCAGTCTGCATCCGCCGCACATTCCTGTGCCGTCTATCATGATAGGGCTCATCGATACCGTGATCGGTGCATCATACTTCTTTGCCGTCAGGGTGACAAACTTCATCATGACGAGCGGTCCGATCGTGATGATCATGTCGAACTTTTCGCCTGCCGCCAGCATCTCATCGAGAGGTACTGTTACGTTGCCCTGTCTTCCGTATGTGCCGTCATCTGTCATGACGATCAGCTTGTTCGAGCACTCATTGAACTCGTCCTCGAGGATCACGAGGTCCTCGCTCCTGAATCCGATTATGCTCGTGACATCTGCTCCGAGTCTGTGGAACTCCTGCGCTACAGGCATCGCGATCGCACAGCCTACGCCGCCGCCTACGATACATACTTTATTGATCCCCTCTGTCTCAGTCGCATTCCCGAGCGGTCCCACGAAATCCTGGAGGTATCCGCCTTCAGGCACATGGTTCAGCATCTCCGTCGTAGCTCCCACTACCTGGAAGATGATCTTGACTGTACCCTCTTCCGGGTTAACGCCTGCTACTGTCAGCGGGATCCTCTCGCCCTCTTCATCGACACGCAGAATGATGAACTGGCCCGGCTTTGCCTTTCTGGCTACAAGCGGTGCCTCGATCTCCAGCTGCGTGACCGTAGGTCTGAGCGCCTTCCTTCTTACAATTTTATACATCAGTGGTCTCCTTTTAGAGCTCAAAAACCCTCAAATCAACGTTTACTTTCAAATACTATCACGCTCCCGCATGTGCAGGCAATGTAAGATATATTTTAGGCAGAGTCCCCAAAAATGAAGACTCTGCCGTATTGCCGCTGTCCGCGGTCGGATGCGGATCCCGCCTCCTTTGGGCGGGAACATCCGGCGTCCGTTATCTGAAAACTGATTAGAAATCTACCTCTGTGTCATAGTAGCAGCACTTGAGGAGCTTTTCCATTTCTTCCTGGCTCGGCTGTCTCGGGTTGGAGCCTGTGCAGGCATCGAGGATAGCATTTGCAGCGATCTCAGGGAGCTTCTCGAGGAATACTTCTTCAGGAACGAATCCCTGCTCTGTCGGATAGCTGTCAGCACCGTAGTTCTTGATGCAGTGCGGGATGTTCATCTGGTCGTTCATTCCGCGGAGGTACTCAATCAGTGCAGCAACCTTCTCGTCATCGTTCGCGCCCTCGAGGTGCATGTAGTCAGCGATGACTCCGTATCTCTTCTTGGCTGTCTCGTCCTTAGCGTTGAATGCGATAACCTTTGGCAGGTACATTGCATTGGCTGCTCCGTGGATGATGTGAGCGCCGTAATCAGCAAATGCGGCACCTGTCTTGTGAGCCATGGAGTGAACGATACCGAGCAGTCCGGATGAGAATGCGATTCCTGCAAGGCACTGAGCTGTGTGCATGTTGTCTCTTGCTTCCATGTCTCCGTTGTAGGAGTCGACCAGGTCGCTCTGGATCATTTCGATAGCGTGGATGGCATCAGCATCGGTGAAAGCGCTGCGGGCTGTCGAAACGTAAGCCTCGATGGCGTGAGTAAGAGCGTCCATTCCTGTATGAGCAACAAGCTTCTTTGGCATGGTCTCAGCGAGCTCAGGATCGACGATAGCTACGTCTGGAGTGATCTCGAAGTCAGCGATAGGGTATTTGATTCCCTTCTCATAATCTGTGATGATCGAGAAAGCGGTAACCTCAGTCGCAGTACCCGAAGTCGAAGAAACTGCGCAGAAATGAGCCTTTGTTCTCAGCTTCGGAAGTCCGAATACCTTGCACATATCCTCGAAAGTAGTTTCAGGATACTCATATTTGATCCACATTGCCTTTGCAGCGTCGATCGGGGAGCCGCCGCCGATAGCGACGATCCAGTCAGGCTCAAACTCTGCCATGAAAGCAGCGCCCTTCATAACTGTATCAACAGACGGATCAGGTTCGATACCTTCGAAGATCTTTACTTCCATACCTGCCTCTTCGAGATAGGATTTAGCCTTGTCGAGGAATCCGAATCTCTTCATGGAGCCGCCGCCGACGCAGATGACAGCCTTCCTGCCTTCAAAAGTCTTCAGAGCTTCGAGAGCTCCCTTACCGTGGAAAATGTCTCTTGGGTTTGTAAATCTTTGCATTTTGTGCCTCCTTAAAAGCCACATCAATTGAAATTAAGTAAGTGATAAGTGATTCGTGATAAGTAGAAAGTATTAGTTGCTCATTTATGAGCTATCGCTTATCTGAAGTCCCGGATAAGCAAACTTCGGCTCGGGATTGTTAATTAATTATCAGATATTGATAATATAATAACGCTCTCGCGTTCTTATGTAAACATCCTCTCTGAACATCTGTGCACTTTGTTCTGTACACACGCTCTTTTTCAGGGCACAAAAACAGAGCGCCGAAGCGCTCTGCTCGTCTCTCAGATTATTCTGATTATTCTGACTATTCAGCTTCGAAATCTTCCTTGCCTACTCCGCACAGAGGGCATACCCAGTCTGCAGGAACTTCTTCCCATGGTGTGCCCGGCTCGATACCGTCATCCGGTGCGCCAAGTGCAGGATCATAAACATAACCGCAAACGCTGCATACATATTTTTCCATTTTCAATCCTCCCTTTTTAAAAAGCAAAATACGCTTTCCTACACATGCATTCTACAATTAATAATCGGCTAAAGCAACCACAACAGCAGCGATCGTTTCGATGCCAGGCAAAGCAATGTGTTAAGTATTACTGGTTACATTGAACAGAATCTATAGTTTTACTTTTGTTTGGGACAGCTCTATAATACAGACAAGAAGAGAAGAGAAACGCCGGACGGCGAAACGAAGACTCCGATCTTCAGGAACAAGGCCGATGGGCGTATTGATAAAGGAGGCGGCATCATGTTAGTCGAGGCAATCGTAATAGGAATCGCAATGATAATGTATGTTGGCGCTGAGTGGACAGCAGAAGATGTTCTCAAATAGCCTGCCGGCGACATAATAAGAAATAATTAGAAATAGTGAGATAGAAGAAGAGATCCATAGACGCGAGTTTACGGATCTCTTCTTTTTATGACGCGTATGGCGTAGTCGTAAAATTTCTTTGCCGCCGCTGTCATGTGTTCTCTGGATGTATACGCTATGCCGAACTCTACCTTCTGCGGCGGATCGAGCGGCAGCTTTACAAGATGCTCGTTCCAGTACTGGGCGGAGAGCTCGTTGACGAAGCTTATGCCCAGCCCCATCCTCACCATCGCGAGGGCCGCTGGCGTATCGTAAGTCGTGTATCTGACATTCGGTGTGATGTGATACTTCCTGAAAATGCTCTGTATCTCCTGGTCTTTGCCCCATGAAGTCATTATGAAATTGTCCTTTTCGCACTCACTGATGGGATAGACTTCCGCGCCCGCGAGCCTGTGGTTTTCAGGTAAGACCGCTATCATGGATTCTTCGGCAAGAGGCGTCCATTCATAATGCATCGGCTCCGCGTAGGCGAGGAAGCCCATATCGGCCACGTGGTCGTCGAGATGAGCGAATATCTCGCTCCTGATGCCCTCCATTATATCGAACTGCACTTCAGGATAGTCGCGCTGGAATGTGCGGACTATCTCGGGGAGCCATGTGGTGGCGACGCTCGGATACGCGGCTATAGTAAGGTTTCCGACCGAGATGCCCTGCATCTCTGAGGCCAGCTCGTACATCTCTTTCTCACGGGCGAGATATGAGCGGACTATAGGCGCAAGCCTTGCCCCCTCGGATGTAACCGTGACGCCCTTCTTGGAGCGCACCAGAAGCGTGAGACCGAGGTCTTTTTCGAGAGCCGCGACAAGCTGGCTCACGGCTGACGGTGTGTAGCCGAGAGCTTCAGCGGCTGCCCTGAAGCTTCCGCGTTCCACTGATTCAATAAATGCCTTGCAGCGCGCGCTTTCCATCCTGTTATACTTTCCTCGTTGCTGAACGTCTGTCCGGCCGGCTTATGCGGCATTGCGCATTAAAGGAGAAAGCCCGGCATCAGCCGAGCAGCCCTTCTATAATAGTATCCTTCTCGGCGAGTATGCCGGCGGCGCGAAGGCGCATCGATGATGCGAGGCCGGGATCGGCCTTCTCGATCGCCGGCAGGTTTGCTTCAACGTTGAAGTTTGCCGATGTGATGCCGGCGGCGAGGCTGAGCGCCGCAACATATATGTCGCTTTCGAGCATCCTGTTGGACCGGCCTTTCATAGTAGCAGCCAGCCTGAGTGCCGAAAGAGAATCCTCCATAAGAGACAGCGGTGCCTCGGCAGCCTCCACGGAAGCCGACGAGATGGCAGCCTGTCTGTCCGCCTTGAGAGCATCCTCTATCTGATCCATGATCTCAGCGGTCATGCCCTCTTCGTTTATATCGTCTATCTGGTGGCCTTCAGATCTGAGCCTCTCTATCTCGGCAGAGACCCTGTCGATCTGTATGTCGGAGAACAGACGAGGCAGAGCATAGGCTGCGGACACTTTGCCGAAGGCCTCGGCGTCCTTGTCCATGCCGGCCTCAAGCTTTACGAGAAGCTCGCCTGCCTCTTCGAGGATGAAGGTGTTGAGCTCTTCGAACTCGGCATACTTAGGCTTTCCTATAGTGTGGTTTGCCACCATCATTACAAGCGCGGCTCCCTGCGCTGACGTCAGCGCAGCGGCGGCTCCGCCGCCGGGGGTCGGGCTGCCCGACCCGAGCCGCTCAAGATAATCTTCAATAGTCATTTTGCTGAATGAATCTGCCATTTTCTTAACCTCATTTGTCTTCAGTTACAGGAAACTCAACTGTCGCCGTTTCCGGCTCCTTCGCAGGCAGTACCGGCATCTCTCCCTTCGACTCCCTGCTCTCGAACAGTTCGTGAAGGCGTCCGTCCCTTTTTGCGAGATATATGATCACGCCGGCAAGCACAAGGTCTATGAATACCGCCGGGACAGCTCCCTCAACACCGAATTCATAGCTGTAGAACAGATTGCTTATGCCCGTTGATGCGTCAAGATGGAACACCGAAGCCTCCGAAACAAGCCCGCTGTTAGGCAGTCCGAAAAGAAAGTTCTGGGTGAAGTTCCACATCGTGTGTATACCGAAGCACGTCCATATGCTGCCGGAGTACCAGCGAAGCAGCGAGTAAGCCAGGCCGCAGATGATCAGGTCTGCCATAGCCAGGACTGTAATGCCCGTGTTGAAGCTGTGCAGCAGTCCGAAAACAGTACCGTTCACTACGATCGCCACCCACAGAGGATAGTGCACGTTGATCCTCTCATACATGAAGGTCCTGCACCAGAGCTCCTCCGAAGTGCTCTGAAAGAACACGCATATGAACGCGTATATCATCAGAGGTATCTCCGCTGCGGAGAAATCAAGGTAAAGCTTTATGTCTCCGTGCAGCAGTGCGCAGAGTATGCAGAAAAAATTGGTCAGGAAGCCGAGCAGTATTCCAAAGCCCAGCATTTTCATGCTGCGCCCGTCGCGCGTCGGTCTGACGATCCCGATCATGAAACGGTTCTTTTTTACCAGAAGGCACATCACAACGAAGAACAGGCAAGACGCAAACAGCGGCGCGTAGAACTCATTGACAAATAACAAGCCTGCGGACGGATCTTTGAACACTGCTCTTATGAGCTTTTCGAACATTATCATGAAGATCTCGCCCATCAGGATGTACCATCCGAAGAACGCGAGCAGTATCCAGATTATTCTGTTAGAAATATTGGTTTTTCCTAACATGTCTTTACCCTTTTATTACCAAAGCCGCACCCGGAGATCATCCCGGAGCAGCATTTTTCTTTATAATAATTCAGCTGTGGAGCTGCGAGGCGAGACTTGCGAGCCTCGAGCCGGGCACTCCACAGCACTGATCCTATTTGAAATATCTGATTCCGCTTTCAAACATGTTCATGAAGTACTCGCCCGGAACGTTCTTATACAGGTTCCTGCCCACTCTCTCAGCGTGGCCCATCTTTCCGAAGACCCTGCCGTCAGGCGATGTGATTCCTTCTACAGCCATCATGGAACCGTTCGGGTTGAACAGGATGTCCGATGACGCATTGCCGTCGAGGTCAACGTACTGGGTAGCTATCTGTCCCATGCTCACGAGGTTCTTTATGACATCGTCAGGCGCGATGAATCTGCCCTCACCGTGCGATACAGGCACTGAGTAGATATCACCTGTATTGCAGGATCTCAGCCATGGCGACTTGTTTGAAGCGACTCTCACGCGGACTATCTTCGACTGGTGACTGCCCAGCGTATTGTACGTAAGAGTCGGGCAGTTCTCATCAGTATCGATGATCTTTCCGTATGGCACGAGGCCCAGCTTGATAAGCGCCTGGAACCCATTGCAGATGCCGCACATGAGTCCGTCGTTTTTATCCAGGAGCTCCGTGACGCCCTCCGTCACAGCAGCGTTCCTGAAGAACGCGTTGATGAATTTCGCCGAACCGTCAGGCTCATCTCCGCCGGAGAATCCGCCCGGTATGAATACGATCTGAGTTTCTTTCAGCGACGCGGCGAACGCCTCTACCGACCTCGCGATCTCATCGGAGCTGCGGTTCTTGATGACCATTATCTCAGGTCTGCCGCCTGCCTCGCGCACCGCGCGTGCGCTGTCATATTCGCAGTTTGTGCCCGGGAATACCGGTATGAGCACCTTAGGCTCGGCGCGCTTGAACACCGGGGTGTTCCAGCTGCGCGCTTTGTATTCCACGTTGCTTACCGGGCCCGTCATTCCCGCCGCCAGGGTTGGGAATACAGTCTCGAGCCTGCCCTGATAGAGTCCGAGCAGTTCAGCGAGCCCAACGCTCTCAGCGCCATATGTGATCTTTCTCTCTGCAGTCGTGCGTCCGAGAAGCTCCACATCGAAGGAGAGTCCGCTGATATCCGCATTGTCTGTTACCTCGAGCACCATGCCGCCATAGCAATATCCGAAGATGCTGCTGAGATCTGTCTTCTCGAAGGTGAATCCAATGCCGTTGCCGTAGCTCATCTTCATAACTGCCTCAGCTACGCCCCCGATGCCCGGAGTATATGCCGCGACAGCCTGTCCGGAGGATATAAGTTCGTATGCTTTATCCCACAGCCTTATGAGCGAGCCTGCCTGCGGAAGTCCCCTGCCTGCTCCTGCGCCCGTTTCATCGACATATGGCTTAAACAGCACGACTCTGTGGCCGGCCTTCTTGAACTCAGGCGAAACGATGTTTCCGGCCTTTCCCATGGTGACCGCGAACGAGATGAGTGTAGGAGGAACGTCAAGATCCTCGAAGGTGCCGCTCATGGAGTCCTTGCCTCCTATGGCTCCTACACCGAGTCCCATCTGGGCTTCGAACGCTCCGAGCAGAGCTGCGAGAGGCTTGCCCCATCTTGCTCCGTCCTGTTTAGGCGATCCGAAATACTCCTGGAATGAAAGGTATACTTCCCTGAAGGAAGCTCCTGTCGCTATCAGTTTCGCTACCGATTCGACTACCGCGAGGTAAGCGCCATGGTAAGGCGATGCCTCGGATATATAAGGATTGTAGCCCCAGGCCATGAGCGAGCAGTCATCTGTCTCTCCCTGCTCGAGCGGTATCTTGTGGACCATCGCCTGGATAGGCGTTATCTGGTTGACGCCTCCGAAAGGCATCAGCACCGTGCCCGATCCGATGGTGGAGTCGAAGCGCTGCGACAGTCCCTGCTTTGAGCAGGTGTTGAGATCGGAAGCCACGCGGTACATTCCCGCCATGAAGCTTCTGTCGCTGCGGTACATGCTTGTCGACTGCCAGTCACGCGGTGCCTCAGGCACTATGTCTATATGCTTGTCAGCTCCGTTGGAATTGAGGAATTCCCTGGAGATATCCACTATCTTTTTACCGTTCCAGTTCATAACCAGGCGCGGCTCCTCGGTGACTACAGCCACCTTTACGCACTGGAGATTCTCGCCGGCAGCGATCACTCTGAAGAGCTTCTCGTTTTCGGCCGAGATCACGCACGCCATCCTCTCCTGGGATTCGCTTATGGCGAGCTCTGTTCCGTCAAGGCCTTCGTACTTCTTCGGCACAGCGTCGAGATCGATCTCAAGGCCGTCGGCCAGCTCGCCTATGGCGACGCTGACTCCGCCCGCTCCGAAGTCGTTGCATCTCTTGATCATGCGTGTGGCAACACCGTCGCGGAAGAGCCTCTGTATCTTGCGCTCCTCAGGCGCGTTGCCCTTCTGCACCTCAGCGCCGCAGGTCTCTACCGAGTGCACGTCGTGCGCCTTCGACGAGCCTGTAGCTCCGCCGATTCCGTCACGTCCGGTGGAGCCGCCGAGAAGCATTACAACATCTCCCGGCTCCGGGCGTTCTCTTCTGACGTTTACCGCAGGAGCGGCCGCCATGACAGCGCCGACTTCCATGCGCTTCGCTGCGTATCCCGGATGATAGATCTCATCGACGATGCCCGTGCACAGTCCTATCTGGTTTCCGTAGCTCGAATATCCCTTTGCCGCCGTCGTAGTGATAGATCTCTGCGGCAGCTTGCCCGGCAGTGTCTCGGACACAGGCTGCAGCGGATCTGCCGCGCCTGTGACTCTCATGGCTGAGTAAGCGTATGCCCTGCCCGACAGCGGGTCTCTGATGCATCCGCCGAGGCATGTGGCCGCTCCGCCGAACGGCTCTATCTCGGTTGGGTGATTGTGTGTCTCATTCTTGAAGAGGAGCAGCCACGGCTCGTTCTCGCCGTCGACTTCAACGTTGATCATGACCGTGCATGCGTTGATCTCTTCGGACTCATCGAGTTTGTCGAGCTTGCCGGCTCTCTTCAGATGCCTTACGGCGATGGTCGCGATATCCATCAGCGTTACAGGCTTGTTCCTGCGGAGTTCCTTTCTGACTGCGAGATAATCCTTGTAGGCCTTCTCGAGCAGCGGATCTTCAAATGTGACGCTGTCGATCACGGTGTTGAAAGTCGTGTGCCTGCAGTGATCAGACCAGTAGGTGTCGATCATGCGAAGCTCTGTGATAGTCGGGTCTCTCTGCTCAACATCGCGGAAGTACTCCACGCACATCTTGAGGTCAGCCTCGTCCATGGCCAGACCCATCGTACTGATGGTGCCTCTTATCTGGGCATCTGTCATGTTGTTGAAGCCCTCGAGCACCTTCACCTCTGTAGGAATATCGTAGTGCATTTCGAGAGTCTCAGGCTTGTCAAGAGAAGCCTGTCTCGACTCGACCGGATTGATCAGATAACTCATCACCGCGTCGATGTCTGCTGGCATCAGGTCGCCGAAGAGCACATAGACTCTCGCGTACCTTACGGTCGGCCTTTCTCCGCGGCTTATTATCTGCACGCACTGCTCCGCTGAATCCGCGCGCTGGTCGTACTGCCCCGGGAGAGCCTCAACGGCGAATACGAAGGCCTTTCTTACCTCTCTTTCCTCGTCTTCATAAGCATAGCCGTTGCCGTCGAGGAAGAGTCCTGTCAGCTCCTCGAGCGAGTCAGCCGTATTGTCGAGCTGCGGCTCAGCGAAGACCTTCCACCTGCAGTCCGCGAACAGCGCCTCGTCGATGTTTTCAACATCATATCTGTTTATGACTCTTGCGTCTGTGACACGATCGATGCCGAGAAGCGTCTTCACTTCGTTCCTGAGCGCAGCCGCGTCATTCGCAAGTCCTTCTTTTTTCTCTACGTAGATCCTGTAGACCATTCTTTGCTCCTTTATCTGACAGCTTTCAAAGCTCTCTGTCCTATATCTGCCCTGTAATATTTGTTTGCAAAATCTATTCTGTCGAGCATGTCGTACGATGCCTCTATGGCCTCAGCCAGAGTCGGCTCAACGGCCGTGACTCCGAGCACCCTTCCGCCCGATGTGAGCAGCCTGCCTTCTTCTTCGACAGCGCCCGCCACATATACGTTCGGAAGCACATCCTCCGGTATTTCTATCTCATATCCCTTTTCATAACTGACAGGGTATCCGTCCGAAGCGGCAATGACGCAGCATGCGTTGCCGTCTTTCCATTTTACATCCACCTCTGACAGCCTCTCCTCTGTGACGGCCTTCATTATTGTCAGCAGATCAGTGTCGAGGAGCGGAAGCACCACCTGCGCCTCAGGATCGCCGAACCTGCAGTTGTACTCGATCACCTTAGGCCCTTTTTCGGTAAGCATGAGGCCGAAGTACAGGCAGCCCTTGAAGGTGCGGCCTTCGGCGTTCATCGCGCGCATCGTCGGCACGAATATCTCTTCCATGCATCGTGCCGCGGCCGAATCCGTGTAATACGGATTCGGGGCGACGGTGCCCATGCCGCCCGTGTTGAGCCCGGTGTCACCGTCGCCTGCGCGCTTATGATCCATCGAGCTTATCATCGGGACTATGGTCTTGCCGTCTGTGAATGCGAGCACCGACACCTCAGGCCCTTCGAGGAATTCCTCTATGACGATTCGGTCGCCGCTCTCTCCGAATTTGTGATCCTCCATCATCGATTTTACAGCATCGACAGCATCCTCGCGGGTCTCGGCAATGACTACTCCCTTGCCGAGAGCCAGTCCGTCCGCCTTGATGACCGTCGGTACAGGTGCGCTCTCAAGGTAGTAAAGCGCATCATTGATGTTGTCGAAGGTCTGATAGCGCGCTGTCGGTATTCCGTACTTTTTCATGAGGTTTTTCGAGAACACCTTGCTGCCCTCAATGATCGCGGCAGCTGCGTTCGGCCCAAAGCACGGTATGCCGATGTTGGTCAGCTCATCCACACAGCCCATAACGAGCGGATCGTCAGGCGCCACGACTGCGTAGTCAGGCCTATCCCGCCGTTGCCAGGCAGCGCGTAGATCTTGTCCACTTCCGCGTTTTCTCTAAGTTTCTTTATAATGGCGTGCTCGCGGCCGCCCCCGCCGATTACGAGAATGTCCATCCTTTGCCCCTTTCAGTCCGCAAATACTTCTCTCATCTGATGCTCATCCTGAAAGAAGTACCATTCAGAATACCGGTGTATTATCCGATAGAAAATGCTGTTATATGCACCATCTTAATGGTGGAAGAGGCGCATGCCGGTGAATGCCATCGCTATTCCCAGCTCGTTGCAGCACTCGATCACTGCGTCATCGCGGATCGAACCGCCCGGCTGTGCGATATAGCTCACTCCGGATGCAGCTGCTCTCTGCACGTTGTCGAAGAACGGGAAGAACGCATCTGATCCGCACGATACTCCGCTTATGGAATCGAGGTACGCCCTCTGCTCCTCGTCAGTGAAGCGCTCAGGCTGCTCCGTGAAATACTTCTGCCACACTCCGTCGGCGCAGCAGTCCTCTTCATTCTTGTTTATGTAAGCGTCTATGACATTGTCTCTGTCAGGACGCCTTATCTCGTCTTTGAACGGCAGATTGAGCACCTTGTCGTGCATGCGCAGGAACCATGTGTCTGCCTTGCCGCCCGCGAGCCTTGTGCAGTGTACTCTCGACTGCTGGCCGGCTCCGACGCCTATAGCCTGTCCGTCATGCGCGTAGCAGACGGAGTTCGACTGTGTATATTTGAGCGTTATCAGTGCCACGATCAGATCGCGGACCGCTTCCTCCGGAAGATCCTTCTTTTCTGTCACAACGTTCGAGAGAAGCTCTCGGTCGATCCTGAAGAAGTTGTGGCCCTGCTCAAAGGTCACGCCAAATACCTGCTTCGTTTCTTTCTCAGGCGGCAGATAATCCGGGTCGATCTGAACGATGTTGTAGCCGCCCTTTTTCTTCTGCCTGAGGAGCTCAAGTGCTTCGTCGGTGTATCCCGGCGCAATGACTCCGTCAGAGACCTCGCGCTTGATGATGCGGGCTGTCGTTTCGTCGCAGACATCCGAAAGCGCGATCCAGTCGCCGAACGAGCACATGCGGTCCGTTCCCCTTGCCCTGGCGTACGCACAGGCGAGAGGCGAATCATCAAGGCCCTCGATATCGTCTACAAAGCACGCCTTTTTCATCTTATCTGAAAGAGGCAGTCCGACGGCGGCGCCTGCCGGGCTGACATGCTTGAATGAAGCGGCAGCCGGCAGACCGAGAGCTTCTTTAAGCTCCCGGACGAGCTGCCATGAATTCAGCGCGTCCAGAAAATTGATATATCCCGGCCTTCCGTTGAGGACTTCAAGCGGCAGCTCGGCGCCGCCTTCCATGAATATTCTCGCGGGCTTCTGGTTCGGGTTGCAGCCGTATTTGAGTTCGAATTCCTTCATTCTCTGTTCTCCTGTATTTAGCGCAGGCTGTTGCCGGAAACTATATCCGGCTCGTCCATTCCAAGGCGCTCTTCATTTGTCGTTATCTTCTGTTAAAGCCACAGGCTGTTACTTATGCGTTTCCCGGCAGAATGCATGCTGTCGGTATTCCGCTCAGAATCTTGTCCTCGCCGTATATGTTTCCGGCCGCCTGCGCTTCTTTATTTATGATCCGGATCCTGCCCGGCTCAGCCATTCCAAGGCGCTCTTTATTTGTCGTTACCTTTTGTTAGTGCTGCAGGCGATCACTGCTGATTTTTATTCAGCAGGCGGCTCTCTGCCTTGCCGCTTGCGAGGTCTGTGTAGCGCACGTAGAGTGAGATCTTGTTCTCCTCGTCGAGCGCGCCCCAAATCTCATCCGTGAATGCGTCGATATCATCCGGTATCGCCACACGCTCCGGCTCGCCCCTGAATGTAGGGAGAGGATTCCCGTCGTGCTCATACGTATGGATGAAATGTCCGACGCCGCTGACCGGCGCGTAATCATATCCGAAACGGTTGCAGGCGCTTCCTTCAGCATCAGCGCTCTTGAGTATGCTCATCCTGTATTTGAATGCTCCCTCATCGCCGAACACGGCCTCTGCGCTTATGCGCGGCGTGAAGTTAGGCGCGTCAGGCTCAAAGCATCTCGA
>CADATR010000049.1 GCA_902790885.1 uncultured Eubacteriales bacterium | reverse complement strand
TTTTGGCTAAAAAAATGGTGTGGATGACTGGACTCGAACCAGCACGGTTTAACCCACATGGCCCTCAACCATGCGCGTCTACCAATTCCGCCACATCCACACGGCACTTATGAATTATAAACATGTTCAAATACTTTTGCAAGTCCTAATCCAAAGTTTTTTGAAAAAAAATTTCTGTTCTTAATTACAGGCCGTATGACCGCAGGGTCATGTCGACAGATTCCCTCAGTTCATCAAGGGTCCCGTTGTTATAGATCACATGATCAGCAAGCGCAGCCTTTTTATCCTCTCCGTCCTGCGAATCCATTATGAGATCGATCATGAACTGATCTATCCCGTCCCTTTCCATTATCCTCTTTCTGCGCACTTCATAATCAGCGGTCACTACCCATACCGCGTCATAATCATCTTCACTTCCGGTCTCAAACAGAAGAGGTATGTCAAAGAACAGCGCCTTGTCATCATTAGCGGCCCTCTCCTTTTTTATCGCCTCGATATCCTCAAGAACGACCTTTGTAGTACCCTCCTCGAGCAGTCTTTTCTTTTCAGGATGTCTGAAGACCAGATCGCGCATGGCCGCGCGGTCCATGCTCCCGTCTTCAAGAATGAAGGAAGGACCGAAATTCTCAATGATATACGGAATGGCTTTTCCGCCGGCCGATGTCATCTCGCGCGACATCCTGTCAGCGTCCACCACGGTGTATCCCTTGCTTATGAGATAATTCGTTACCTGTGTTTTTCCGGATCCTATGCCTCCGGTTATAGCTATTGTTATCATGCCCCACCTCTGTGTTATTTGAGTTCGTACCATGTTTTGCCGGTATGAATGTCACATACCAGGTCTACAGCAAGATCGGCTGCGCCCATCATGCATTTTTCGAGTATCTCTCTTACCTCAGCTGCCTCATCTTCAGGGCCTTCAACGATAAGTTCGTCATGGATCTGCAGGATGAGCTTTGATTCAAGTCCCCTGCTCCTCAGTTCATCCGATACTGAGTTCATCGCGATCTTGATGATGTCGGCCGCAGTGCCCTGGATAGGCGTATTCATGGCAAGCCTCTTGGCAAGCTCACGCTCCATGAATTTTCGCGACGCGAATTCAGGAAGCCTGCGCAGTCTCCCGTAATGCGTTCTTATCTCGCGCTTTTCTTCACCGGTCTCGATCTGCCTGTCAAGATACTCTTTTACGGAAGCGTGCTTCGCGAAATAGTCATTGATATAGCGCTGGGCGTCGCTTCTGGTGATGTTGAGGCTTTCACCCAGTCCGAAACCGCTCATGCCGTAGACTACTCCGAAGTTGACTGCCTTCGCTCTGGTCCTGTCGAGAGCCGTGACTTCATCTTCAGGGATGTCGAATACTCTGGACGCAGTGGCTCTGTGTATGTCTTTCCCGGCGCGGAAATCCGCTATAAGAGATTCATCACCGCTCAGAGCAGCAAGTATTCTTAGCTCTATCTGCGAATAATCCGAGCCCGTGAACAGCTTTCCCTCATCAGCTACAAAGGCCTTGCGGATAAGTCTGCCGTAGTCATCCCGGATCGGGATGTTCTGAAGATTAGGCTCGGTACAGCTGAGTCTTCCTGTAGCAGCCACAGTCTGCATGAAATGCGGTCTTACCCGTCCGTCAGCTCCTATAAGAGGAAGCAGGCCGTCTACATACGTGCTTTTCAGCTTGGCAAGCTTTCTGTACTCCAGAACATCGGCCACTATTTTGTGGTCGTCCCTGAGCTTGTCAAGTATGTCTGCGGCAGTCGAATATGATCCGCTCTTTCCCTTTGAGAGCTTGGGATAAGGTATCTTAAGATCATCAAAAAGGACTGTGCCGAGCTGCTTAGGCGAGTTGATGTTGAAGTTTTTTCCCGCCTCGTCATATATATCCTTCTCTAGCCTTGCGATGTTTTCCGAAAGCTCGCTGCCTATTTCGTTAAGAGCAGACGGTTCGCATTTTATCCCCTCAAGCTCCATGCGGGCCAGAGTCATCACAAGCGGCATCTCGCACTCATCAAAGAGGCGTCTCAGTCCGTTTTCTTCAAGAGCGTTTTTCTGCTCAGGAACTACCTTTGAAACATAAAACGCCCTCCTGAGGAGATCTTCAGGTTCCATCTCAAGTGAATCATAGGATACGTTATCAGCCATAATGGCGGATTCAGCCTCTGACGCCGCGTATCCGGCGTATCTGAGAAGCATCTTGTCGAGCGTGTACTTCTGCCGGTTGGCGTCGAGCAGGTATTCGGCTACCATGATGTCGAAATACGGTATGAAGCTTGCTTCTGATACCGCAAGCATGGAGTACAGGATTCGCTTGAGTCCGCATCCTGCAAGCCTGTATGACTTTTCGGCTGTCAGGCCGATCGTCACAGAGCAATCCATAGGAGTGAGCTCCTTTATGCACGCAATCTTCTTTTCAGCATTGTACAGGCATATGGACCTTATCTGAGGCTCTTCGGTATGCGAGGCATCAGCGGCTGCTTCTATGAAGACGACGCTGCCGTCTTCAGTCTCTTTCAAAAAGGCCTCGAGATCCACACGTTTGACAGACGCGAATTCGCTGTCAAGATCTGACGATGACTGCATGCCGGAGCTGTCTTCACCGGCAGGCATTCCGGCCTGTAATTTCTTTATAAACGAATTGAACTCGAGTTCTGTATATATAGCGAGCAGCTTTTCATTGTCAGGCTCAGTATATTCGAGGTCCTTCCACTCGAATTCCACCGGTGACTGCGTGTTGATGGTCGCAAGCCACTTCGACATCCGGGCAACTTCTATATTGGAGCGCAGGTTCTCTCCCATCTTGCCTTTTACCTCGTCAGCATGGTCGATGAGGTTTTCGAGGGTGCCGTACTGCTCCAGCAAAGCAATGCCCTTCTTTTCGCCAATGCCGGGAACGCCAGGTATGTTGTCAGAGCTGTCTCCCATCAGGCCCTTGAGGTCGATGAACTGCGCCGGCGTAAGTCCGTATCTTTCGCGCATGGCATCGATATCGTAAAGATCGAATTCGCTCATGCCCCGCTTATTTATGAGCACATTGACATGAGGACCTATAAGCTGCAGTTCGTCCTTATCGCCCGAGATAACCAGAGTATCGAGCTCATCCCTTTCAGCTCTGGCAGCTACCGTTCCTATTATGTCATCTGCTTCATACTGCGGCACTTCAAGGACCGCGATATTCATGGCGTGCAGAACATCGTGAAGCAGCGGGATCTGTGAAAGAAGTTCAGGCGGAGTCTTCAGTCTTCCGGCCTTGTATTCTTTATAAACCTCATGCCTGAAGGTGCCGCCCTTGAGATCGAAGGCGACGGCTATGTGCGAAGGCTCATAGTCCTTGAGTATCTTTCCAAGCATATTAACAAAGGCAAACACACCCTGAGTGTGCATGCCTTTGGAAGTTACCATAGGTCTCATCGCAAAGTATGCTCTGAAGAGCAGACTGTTGCCGTCAATGAGAATAAGTTTCTTCATGATTATGTTTCTCCGGTTTACATGTCTCTTGCCGCAGGTATGCCATAAGCGCTTTCAGCCGACATGGCTCCGTCTATTATCGCATACTGCATCACATCGGTCGCGAGCGCCGCGAAGGCGTCAAAATTGACCTGCTGCTTTCCTGTCGCAAGCACAAATACTGTGTCTCCGTCCAGCGTTCCGTGGACAGGCTTTATGGCTCTTGCATACGCGTCATGAAGGATGGAAGCGAGCTTGTTGGCCTGTGACTTCGTAAGAGCAGCATTGGTTATGAGGCAGGAAATGGTAGTGTTGAATACTATGTCGTATCCCATCTCCTCGCGTGTCAGAGGTTCCGGCTCTTCGGCCTCTTCTTCCGCGATATATTCAGGAGCTTCCTGCACCGGCTCTTCAACAGGTTCTGCTGCCGCTTCCTCTGCTGCCTCTTCCGCAGGTTCTTCATCAGCTTCTGCTTCTGAGAAAACAACAGGAATCGAAACTTCAGCGTTTTCTGCGAAGCTTTCTTCCTCAGCGTCAGCTTCAGGTGTCTCAGGAACGAATTCTTCAGCCTGCGCCTCCTCGACATATTCAGGAGCTTCCTGCACCGGCTCTTCCGCAGGCTCTGCATCAGCCTCAGCTTCTGCAGTAACTACAGGAATCGAGACTTCTGCGTTCTCAATGAAACTTTCTTCAGTCTCCTCAGCTTCCGGTGTCTCAGGGATGAATTCTTTTTCAGCTTCAACAGGGATCGAAACTTCCTCGTTCTCAGCGAAGTTTTCTTCAGCCTCGTCAGCATCCGGATTTTCAGGGATGAACTCCTCTGATGTCTCTTCCGCAGGCTCAGCATCGGTTTCGGTTTCAGCTTCAGCTTCCTGTCTGGCAGCTGATTCTTCTTCATACTGCTTTGCTGCAGCGGCCAGAGCTTCATCCACTTCCGACCTGTTTATGAACGATGTATTGTCATCTGTAAGCTTTATCCTGTCATGCACTATGCCTTTGAGAGTCTTGATGGTGCCGTAGATGGACTTGCCGTCTTCAGACCTGAGTCCGGCAACGATCTTTCCCGCGCCGTTATAGATGTCTCCGACTGCATTGACAGCAGCGACCGCTCCTACTTCAATAACTCCATCTCCGCAGGCGAATGCTCCGAGCCCGGCTTTCATTGCTCTTTCATAACCCTTGAGCTTTCCTACCGTTGCTCCGGTTCCGGCTCCGTGATTGCCTCTCGCGAACGAGCCTTCATATGCGTTGCGTACTGCCTGCGCGCCCATATAGATATCAGGGAAGGCTTTAGGATCGCCTACCGGCAGGTCATAGAGTGAAGCTCCGCAAACTATCGGCACTACTATGTCATCACCGACATCGAATCCGATCTTCATCTCCGCGAGCTCTCTCATGACTCCCGAAGCAGCCTCGAGTCCGAACGCGGATCCGCCGCTCAATACAACTGCGTTGACAGCGTTTACGGTGTTTTCGCTTCTGAGAAGATCGGTCTCTCTTGTAGCAGGGCCTCCTCCTCTTACATCAACGCCGCCTACCGCGCCTTCTTCACTGATAATGACAGTGCAGCCTGTGCCCTTTTCCCTGTTTTCTGCATTACCGAGCTTAAAACCATCAATATCGGTAATGCTGATCATTTTCATGGCCATAAAGTTGTCCTTTTACTCAAAAACAATATCCTATTTAGTTTACTATAACATATTTACGTGAAATCAGATAAAGTTTTCTGTTCATTTCAGCTTTCAACCACCTTTGCAGGGCAAAAAAGGCATAAAAAAACCCGGAATACCGTTAAGCCTTTAATTGACGCCCTATCAGTAATGATAAGGTGGGTACTTCCTGAGCCTGGCTTCTGTAGTCCACTGCGAGGAGGCTTTACATAATGCTTCCGCATCGGAATCCCTTTAAGAAAGTGTAGGTTCAATTATGAAGACTTTAACGCATATTCCAGGAAAACTTCTGATCCGTACAGATCAATCGAGGTCGAGATCGCAGTTGAAGTATACCTTCTGTACGTCATCGTTCTCTTCAAGAGAATTGATGAGTTTTGTAAGCGACTTGATGGCGCTTTCGTCTGTGACGTTTGCTTCCATCGAAGGGATCTGCTCGATCTCTGCTTCGAAGATCTCGTATCCGGCTTCCTTGACGGCCTGATGGACATCATTGAATGCGGACGGATCTGTTCTGATCTCAAAATTGTCTTCGTTGACGATCATGTCGTCAGCGCCGGCATCAAGAGCGACCATCATTACCTCATCCTCGTCGAGGTCTTCGGAGTCGATGATTACAACGCCCTTGCGGCTGAACATGTATGATACACATCCCGGAGTTCCGAGATTGCCGCCGTTTTTGTCAAACACCGATCTTACAAAAGATGCTGTTCTGTTTTTGTTGTCTGTCAGAGCTTCAACGATAACGGCAACACCGCTTGGACCGTAGCCCTCAAACTGGAGCTCTTCATACTGCTCTCCTCCGAGTTCACCTGTACCCTTCTTGATAGCCCTGTTGATGTTATCGTTAGGCATTCCGATCGATTTGGCCTTGTCGATCGCCACTCTGAGCGAAGGATTGAAGTCAGGATCGCCTCCTGCCTTGGCTGCAACGATGATCTGTCTGGAATACTTTGTGAACATTGCAGAACGCTTTGAGTCCTGCGCGGATTTTCTGTTTGCTATTGTCCCGTGTCTACCCATGGGTAGTGCCTCCTTATGTAGTGATTATCTTTTCTTTGTCTATTATACGCTCAGGCCTTGTTTTCTTCAAGGTTCTTAAACGCCGTAGACATCATAAGCTTGATACGGTTGAGCTGATTGACGGTAGAAGCTCCCGGATCGTAGTCTATCGCCACGATGTTTGCCTTATCGTCATACTGTCTGAGAGCCTTCAGCATTCCCTTGCCCGCTACATGGTTAGGCAGGCAGGCGAATGGCTGCAGACAGAGGATGTTCTTCACCCCGCTGTCGATAAGATCTACCATCTCTCCGGTCAGAAGCCAGCCTTCACCGCACTGGTTTCCGATCGAAATGAACTTTTCGGCATTCCTTGCGGTATCTTCTATCCGGCAGTCAGGCGTAAAGCGTTTGCTCTTTCTGCACGCCTCTCTCGAATACTTTCTGTATGATTCGATGAAAGAGAGAAGCGCCCTGTTGATGGCCATGTCCTTCCACGTGCCTGAAAGGTTGTTGTAATTGAACACTTTGTTGATGAAGCCGTATTCAAAGAAGTCGATGAACGACGGAACCACAGCCTCGCCGCCCTCAGCCTCTATGGTCTCTACGAGATTATTGTTGGCATTAGGATGATACTTTACGAGGATCTCTCCTACGATGCCGACCTTAGGCTTTACCATGTCCTCATGGATAGGTATGCTGTCAAAGTCCTTCACGATCAGTTCGAGATTCTTTCTGAAGGTCTTTTTGTTGAGATCCATGCAGTTCTTTGTGATCTTGTCGAACCACGAGTTCATGACGGATTCGGCAGACCCCTTCTCGATCTCATAAGGTCTGATCCTGTAAACACACTTCATCATGAGGTCTCCGTAGAGAGCTCCGTAAACGAGCGACAGCGCGAGCCGAGGAGTGATCGAGAATCCCGGATTCCTTTCCAGTCCTACCATGTTGAAGGAAATCACCGGTATCTGCTCCATTCCGAGATCCTTAAGCGCCTTTCTGAGAAGCGCAACATAGTTGCTGGCCCTGCAGCCGCCTCCTGTCTGTGACATGAATACGCCTGTCCTGCTTATATCGTACTTGCCCGATTTGAGCGCGTAGATGATCTGTCCCAGAGTTACGATGGTCGGATAGCATGCGTCATTGTTGACATATCTGAGTCCTTCTTCTTCGGATTCTTTTGTTACCGCAGGCAGCAGAACCGCGTTATATCCTGCGGCCCTTAGTACAGGCTCAAAATACTGGAAGTGCATCGGAGACATCTGCGGCACCAGAAGCGTGTATCCGTCATTTCTCATCTCTCTGGTAAAGAGCTTGCGCTTGTAAGGCTTGTTTACTTTTCGTGCCTTTGTGCCTAGCTTCTGGCGCTCATCAAGAGCTGCCTTGAGCGATCTTATCCTGATCCTCGCGGCGCCGAGGTTGGCGCCCTCGTCTATTTTGAGAACTGTGTAAAGCTTGTTGTTCTGCTGCAGGAGCTCGTCAACCTCATCCGTTGTCACAGCGTCAAGACCGCAGCCGAACGAGTTGAGCTGTATGACTTCTATATCGTCATTCTGGCCCGCAAAGATAGCAGCCTTATACAGCCTCGAATGATACACCCACTGATCGAGTATGCGTACAGGCCTTGCTGTTTTGATCTTGCGGCTTACGGAATCCTCCGAAAGCACAACCATATCCTGCTGGGTAATGAGCTCATCGATACCGTGGTTTATCTCAGGATCGACGTGATAAGGCCTTCCGGAAAGGATTATGCCCTTCTTGCCATGATCTCTCATGTATTCAATTGCAGCTTCGCCTGCTTCGTCCACGCGCCTCTTATATGCCTTCTGGGCCGTGCGGCCGGCGTAAAGCGCGTGCTCTATCTCGAGCATGTCTGTATCGATGCCGTAAAGTGAATATTCGCGCTCATCATTCCCGAGCCTGTAGCTTTTGACGATATTCTCGGTAGCCTCTGTGTCGACACTGCGGCTTCCGGAGAAAAATCCTGTCATCTGGCTGATGAATCTCTTGTCATCATCATACGGAACGAACGGATGATAGAATTCCACATCGTTCTCATAGAAGTAATCAGCCATGTTCTTGTCGATGACTTCAGGGTATGTAGCGACGACCGGACAGTTATAGTGGTTAGGAGCAGTTTTGTCTTCTACCGCCTCATAATTGATCGAAGGGTAGAAAATGCGTTTTACGCCGTTTTCAACGAGCCACTTGATATGTCCGTGCACCACCTTAGCCGGATAACAGGCTGTATCGGAAGAAATGGTATCCATGCCGCTCTGATACAGTTCCTTGTTTGTCGGAGGGCTCAGGATGACCCTGAATCCGAGCTTTGTAAAGAAAGCGTGCCAGAACGGATAGTTCTCATACATGTTTAGGACTCTTGGTATCCCAATGACCCCTCTTTTGGCATCCTTCTCGTCGAGCACAGGCCTGTCGAACAGAAGCTTGCTCTTGATCTTATATAGGTTAGGAAGCTCTGATTTTTTGCCTCCGCCTCCGGCTCCCTTTTCGCAGCGGTTGCCTGTGATGTATCTTCCGCCATCGGCGAATTTTGATATGGTGAGCAGGCAGTTGTTGCCGCATCCGCCGCATCTCGCGTTCGTGGTAGTTACGCTGAAGCTGTCGACTTCTTCAAGAGGAAGAACTCCAGAGCGCTCCCCCTCGACATAATTGTCCGCAGCGATGATCGCGCAGCCGTAAGCTCCCATGAGGCCCGATATATCCGGTCTTACCACATTCTTTTCAAGAATGAGCTCGAGACTTCTGAGTACAGCTTCGTTGAGGAAGGTGCCGCCCTGCACCACTACGTGGTCTCCGGTGTCAGATGTGTTTCTGAGCTTGATAACCTTGTACAGGGCATTTTTTATAACAGAATATGAAAGGCCGGCGGATATATCCGCTATAGATGAGCCCTCTTTCTGTGCCTGCTTCACCTTGGAATTCATGAAAACAGTACACCTTGTACCGAGATCGACCGGTCTGCGGCTTTTTAGCGCTTCTGCAGCGAATTCCGGAACGGTCATGTTTACCGACTTGGCATAGGTCTCTATAAATGATCCGCATCCCGAGGAGCACGCCTCGTTGAGCATGATGCTGCTGATGGCTCCGTCGTGGATCTGCATGCACTTCATATCCTGCCCGCCTATATCAAGGATAAAGCTGACTTCAGGAAGGAACTGCTTCGCGGCCTTGTAATGAGCCATTGTCTCTATCTCGCCTGCGTCTATTTTGTACGCAGCCTGAATGAGGCCTTCGCCATAGCCCGTGACCATGGACCTTCCAATGAAAGCCTTCTCAGGAAGCGAGGTGTATATCTCCGTAAGCACCTGTTTTACTACTGCCAGAGGATCGCCCTCATTGTTGCTGTAGTGCTCGTACAGAAGCTCTTTGTCTTTATTTATGACGGCTGCCTTCGTGGTCGTGGAGCCGGCGTCTATACCGAGGAATACGGCTCCTTCAGCCTTCGAAAGATCTCCTCTTGTTATTCTGTCTTTCGCGTGGCGCTCCCTGAATTCGGCAAGCTCCGCATCATCCTCAAAAAGAGGCCTCAGATACTTTGTATCCGATATATCGTCAGGCGAAGCGTTTTCGAGCTTTGAAATAAGCGAATCAAGAGATACCGCTTCCTCGTTGTCCGCGAGATAAGCGGCGCCAAGAGCCACGAAGAACTTGGCGTTCTCAGGGAATATGACATCTTCGTCCTTAAGTCCGAGAGTCTCGATAAATCTCTTTCTGAGTTCTGAAAGATACTCCAGAGGTCCGCCGAGGAATGCCACCTTTCCTTTGATAGGATGTCCGCAGGCAAGTCCCGATATCATCTGGTTCACTACAGCCTGAAATATTGACGCGGCTATATCGGAAGTCTTGGCTCCGTCATTTATAAGAGGCTGAATGTCTGTCTTAGCGAAAACTCCGCAGCGTGAAGCTATAGGATAAATAATGCTGTGATCCTTTGCAGCTTCATTCAGGCCTGAAGCATCGGTATTAAGAAGCACGGCCATCTGGTCGATAAATGCTCCTGTGCCGCCGGCACAAGTGCCGTTCATGCGCTGTTCAACAGTCGATCCGTAAAACGTGATCTTGGCGTCTTCGCCTCCGAGCTCTATCGCCACATCAGTTTCAGGTATTATCTCTTCGACAGCCTTGCTGCACGCGATGACTTCCTGCTCAAACCTGATGCCGAAAAGATCTGCAAGTGAAAGACCGCCGGATCCGGTGATCACCGGTCTGACGGCAATATTGCCTTCGAGGTCTCTGAGCTCTCTGATCAGCTCTCCTGCCTTCTCAAAGACATTCGACATATGACGCTCGTATTTTGAATATATGATGTTATTATCATCATCAAGCAAAACGAGCTTGACTGTTGTTGATCCTACGTCTATTCCCAGTCTTACCATTTTTCTCCATCCATACACGGGACGAAAAGACATCCCGCTGAATCAAATAGTCAGTAATATTGGGCAGACCGTAAGCCGGGTTCTGTATCTGACGATCATCCATCTGGGACTGCAGTTGCCTGCAGCCTCAAGCGACATACCTCTGGGCGGGTACGGGCCGCACCACTGAATGCCCAATTTGTCTTGCTCCGGATGGGGTTTACACGGCAGCTGTGTCTCCACAGCCCCGGTGAGCTCTTACCTCACCATTTCAACCTTACCACGGCATTACCCGTTTCGGCGGAATGTTTCTGTTGCACTTTCCCTACAGTTACCTGCGG
>CADATR010000048.1 GCA_902790885.1 uncultured Eubacteriales bacterium | reverse complement strand
ATGATGGATCTCTTGTCCTCAAAAACAGTATAAATGGTTTTTTTGCTCATACCCAAAGCATGCGCAAGATCATCCATTGTAAATTTGATGCCCTTGCGGTCGAACTGTTTCGCGGCCTCGTCGAGTATGCGGCTGCGGAGATCGTCAGTTTCTTTTTCCTTCATTCTTTTGTCCCTCACAGGATTCGGAAACTATCTTGCTCGTCTCCGTTTCCTTTTCAATCCGATTGTACCATTGTATGTATTATACCGCAAGCAAAACGGAATCCAATATATGCATTTATATGTTTTTTTATCCCTTTACGGGGGATGTCCGCCGGCTCCCTCTCTTCCGAAATCAGGGCAAAATGATGCCCACTATAGCAGCAGGAATTGATTCAGGATTTTATTTCTGAAAGTCCGGTCTGCCCCCGCCCCGCACCGAGGAGGCAGTGAGAAAATGTACGTTTTACTCTTTTGAAACATCCAGGCCGAATTCAGCAGGCAGAAATCTCGGGCAGACGTTCTCGTCCGTGACGATCACGGAATTGGCAAGTCTTGTACCGATAGAGCATGCCTCTCCCAGGCTCTTGCCATAGGTGAGTCCTATGGTCACTCCCGCGAAGAACGCGTCCCCCGCTCCTGTAGTATCCCTCACCTCCGTCTTAGGTGCCGGGCAGTATCCGCATGTGCCGTCAAGCGAAGCGTATACAGCTCCTTCTCCGCCCATGGTCACCACCATAGACGGTATCCTGGCCTGCTTTATTTTTTCAAGAAGTATCGCGCTCATCTCTTCAGCCGGTGTGCCTTCATACTCTTCCGAGAACAGGAGTCCCGCTTCCTCAAGATTGCAAACGAGGCAGCCGATGTTCTGCAGAAGATCTCTCCTCTCCATCGCGATCGACATGTTAGAGACAGGCGCATATACTTTTTTGCCGTGCTTCTCCGCCAGCGCGATCACGCGTTTAAGTATAGGCACATCAACGTCGAACTCCACCGCTATGCTGTCGGCATATCTGAATATCTCGTCTCCCTTGTCATCCAGTATGTCTGCTATACGTGACAGATCAGGGCGTTTGGATATCGAAGCCACCACATCGCCGCTGTTGTCGAACACAGCCAGCCATGTGCCAAGGCCTCCCTCCGAGCGCTTTATATAATCAGTATTGACCTTATGCTTCGCGAGCTTTTCGACCACATCGTTGCTGATGCCTTTGGGATCGAGCACCGTTACGAAAGTAGGCCTGAGCTCAACATTCGCGATGTCTTCAACGATGTTGCGGGCCACTCCGCCGTGCACCTCAACCACCTGTCCGGAATTCCTTCCGCCCGGAATGTACTGAGCATACGGATATCCCTTGACATCTACAAAAGCAGCACCTATCACGACTATTCCGTTGTCTTTCTTTTTTGCCATATCTCCTCCTCCGCTCTCTGCTCTGATTCTACACTAATAGCGTGAAATTAAAAAGGCTGCGGATGTGGTACAATCTTTATGAAAGAAGAATTACTTTTGAAAAGAGGTCAGCGATGAGACTTGATAAATACCTTTCGGACATGGGCGCCGGAACCAGAAGTGAACTGAAAAAAGAGATCCGCAAAAGCGGCGCTGTCGTTGACGGAACGGTCGTAAAAGATCCCGGATTCAGCGTAAGCGAATCGTCTAATGTCATTTTCCGCGGATCCGAAGTCGCCTACGAGGAATACGTTTACTACATGCTCAACAAGCCTGCGGGCATCATCAGCGCGAGCGAGGACGGCAGAGAAGAAACAGTAGTTGATCTCATCTCAGAACCAAAGCGGAGAGACCTGTTCCCTGTCGGGCGCCTCGACCGTGATACCGAAGGACTTCTCCTCATAACAAATGACGGCGCGCTGTCGCACCGTCTTCTTTCGCCTAAGCATCATGTAGATAAAGTCTATTTTGTAAGGGTGTCGGGCATCCTGACCGAAAACGACGCCGGGCTGTTCAGGGACGGTCTCGTCCTTACCGACGGCCTTGAATGCCTCCCTGCAGATCTCGAAATACTGTCCGTTTCAGATGACGATTATGTGTCCGAAGCCGAGATCACGATACGCGAAGGCAAATTCCACCAGGTTAAGCGCATGTTCGCTTCGATCGGCTCAGAGGTCATATATCTGAAACGCCTTTCCATGGGCCCGATAAGTCTCGATCCCGGTCTGGCTCCGGGCGAATACCGCCGCCTTACACCGGAAGAGCTGACCGCCCTGGAGCTCTGACGCTCTTTTTCTGACGTTCCTTTACAGATCTATAACGACTTTTTTGCAGTATCTGCATTTATTATCAGAGCATACATAACTGCAACCGGCAGTGCTCAGATCACCATGTCTCCGGCCGCGGCGAACGCCAGGAAATCCACTTTTGCCGCGCCGTGCGCCTTCAGAACGGATGCTGTTTCATCCACAGTAGAACCTGTCGTGAATATGTCATCTACAAGCAGGATCTTTGCGCCCTGTATCACAGGGAGCCTGCTGTTTCTTATCCCGAATGCGCCGCGTATATTTGCCCTTCGCGCTTCCGGACCGAGACCCTTCATCGGAACGGTCTCACGGAGCCTTATCAGAGCGGCCGGGTCAAAGCGCAGCCCTGCCCTCCTGGCGAAGCCACGTCCTATCAGCTCTGCGTGATCGAAGCCTCTTTTCTTAAACTTGTCTGCATATACAGGCACAGGCATCACTATGTCGTACATCGACTCCAGACTGCTCTCACCGTATTCCGCCAGCATGTAGTCATACATGATCTCGCCGAGCGTGTCGCCTATCTCCGCGTGTCCTCCGTACTTCAGAGAGAATATGACCGACTGTGCGCAGGCGCCGTAACCACAGCATGCGTGGCCAGTGTCAAAGCAGCGCTCCCGCCCGGCAGCCTCATACTGAGCGCAGCCAAAGCACAGCTCCCCCGGGTCTGTATCCGCAAGAGGCCTGCCGCAGCTTGCGCAGCGCCTTCCGGTATTCCAGTTGAGGGATCCCATGCACTCGTTGCACAGCCTGTAGGTGCGGCTCCCGTCTATGATCTTTCCGCAGCAAATGCAATAAAGACCCGGCGGATACACCAGGTCGAGTATCTCATTTCCGACGCGTTTAAGCCATTCAGTCCGCGGCATATCACATCCTCCGTCCGAAAGGATCCGCGTCGAGAGCGAGCAGCCGTTGCTTCAGTCCGGTATATCTGCCGTCAGCGCGGTTGTTGTCTATCATTGAGCGCACGCGCGCAGGGTCGCCTACAATCACGACCAGCCTTTTGCCTCTGGTCACGGCAGTATAAAGCAGATTGCGCGTCATCAGCATAGGCGGGAATCTCAGTACAGGGATCACAACGACCGGGAATTCCGAGCCCTGGCTCTTATGCACAGTAACAGCATACGCGAGGTCTATCTCCTCGAGCATCTCACCGGCGTATTCTATGATGCGGTCATCCATCCTGACCGTCATCGTTTTATCCAATGCGTCGATCTCCTCAACGATGCCCATGTCGCCGTTGAATACGCCCTCTCCGTCGGAAAGGAAATTGTCGGTATGCCACTCGGCGCTGTAATTATTGCGGAGCTGCATCACCTTGTCCCCTTCGCGGAAGATGACACTGCCGATTTTGAGCTCAGCCTTATCTTCTGCCGGCGGGTTGACTACCTCCTGAAGCATGGCGTTGAGGCTCGGCGCTCCGAGCATGCCGCGCTTGGTAGGAGTAAGTATCTGTATATCGTCAGCTGAACGCACAAAGTCAAAGCCCGCTTCTATGCGGCCTCCCACCAGCTCTCTTATCGTATCGCTTATTGAATTCTCGCTGAATTTTCCTATTATATAGAAATCGTCTCCGCTCTGCTGCTCAGGGTACTCGCCGCTGTTTATTAGATGCGAGTTGGTGACGATGCCGCTGCCCTCGGCCTGTCTGAATATCTCCTTCAGTCTTATGACAGGGATGCACTCACTGGCTATCATATCACGGAGCACGTTGCCCGCTCCGACAGGAGGCAGCTGATCGGCGTCTCCCGTAAATATGAGGCGCGTGCCCTCCTTCACGGCATTCAGCAGGCCGTCCATGAGCATCAGGTCTATCATCGACGCTTCATCGACTATTATCACATCTTCTTCGAGAGGGTTCTCTTCGTTTCTGCCGAAGTTGAGCACCTCTTCCTCTTCTGACCACACGAATTCGAGCATGCGGTGTATGGTCATGGCCGGTTTGCCCGTGGCCTCCTCCATGCGCTTGGCAGCTCTGCCTGTAGGTGCTGCGAGAGCGAATGACATCCCTGCGAAATCCAGTATCTGTACTATTGTATTTATGATAGTGGTCTTGCCGGTGCCGGGTCCGCCGGTGATAACAGTGACGGTGTTTGTGAGACATTCGAGTACGGCCCGTTTCTGCTCTTCCGAAAGCTCTACCGCCTCGTACGGATCAGTCCCGCCCATGCTTACGGCTTCCATGAAGTTGTTGTACTGCATCGGTATCGGCTTCACCTCTGCATTCCTCAGCTTCATTAGCTCGTGGGCCACCCTTTGCTCAGCGTGGTAATAGCCATACAAATAAATCACCGCGGTATCTTCTATTGTGTCTTCTTCGAGTTCGCCGGCAAAGACCATCTCCTTCAGCGAGTCTCTCACGTTGTCCATCATTACGTCGAGGAACTCCGCCGTCTTCTCGATAAGAAAACTCTCCGGCATGAGCGTGCTGCCGCTCGCAGCCCACGATTTGAGCATGTAACGGATGCCGCTCTGTATCCTTATGCTGCTGTCCGGCTCAACGCCAAGCTTTGCCGCAATCGAATCCGCCCTGCGGAAATTGATGCCGCGTATATCCTCCGCCAGAATGTAAGGGTCTTCGCTTACTATCCTCAAAGAATCCTTTCCATACAGTTTATATATGCGCACGGCTTCATTCATTTCGATGCCCAGCTCGCGGAGCTCTATGGAGGCATCAGCAAAGTCCTTCGACTCGCCGAACGACTCGGTGATCCTCGCAAGTGTTTTAGCGCCTATCCCGCTTATCATAAGGAGTTTCTCAGGAGTCTCTTCGATGACGGCAAGCGTCTCATCACCGAAGACATCGACTATCTGGCGGGCCATTTTAGGTCCGATGCCACGTATGTTGCCTGCCGCGAGGAATTCAAGTATCGCGTCCGCACCCTCGGGCATCATCTCCTCATACGAGGCAACGCTGAACTGCTCTCCATACTTCGGATGTATGGTAAACCGCCCCTGAAGCCTGTACTTTGCTCCGCTTTTTGGCTCAGCAAAAGAACCGGCTATCCGGATCGCGCCTGCTTCTGTATCGAAGACCGCTACGGTATAGCCGTTCTCAGGATTGTTGAATATTATCTTTCCGAGTTTGCCTTCCTGCTGCATTTATTCAAAGGTGCGTTTGTAAAGCCTTCTGTTGTCGAGCGTGAACACTCTCTCGCTGAATCCGCCCGGATCGACATTGCTGAGAGCATTTTCCATGTCGAACATTTTCGCATCCGTCATGTCGAGATAATGGAGCATCTCCGCCTCAGGGAAAAGAGGCTTCTTAGGGCTGCCGAACTCCGGCTCGTAGTGATGCGTCAGCGACATGTGCTGCATCAGCAGGCACTTCTCGTGACTGATACCAAGCTCCCTGCATCTCTCGCCGATGGATTCCACGCCCATGACAAGGTGGCCGAGCATCTTGCCTTCAAGAGTGTATTCAGGCACTACGCCGTTCTCGTCAGACGCGAGCTCATTCAGCTTTTCTATGTCGTGAAGAGCGACTCCCGCGAGCAGGAGATCCTTGTTGAGATTCGTATACACCTCGCACGCTCTCTCGCCCATCATCATCATGCGCTTAACATGATAAAGCAGCCCCGCGTATTCCGCGTGGTGATTGCTCATGGCCGCCGGGTAATACATTATGCGCTCCTTCTCGCCTTCGTAGAAGCTGAGGCAGAGGCGCTTCAGTTCTTCATCTTCAAAGGCATTGATGCGGCCCACGATATAGTCATACATATCCTCAGGCTTTTCGGGAGCAGCCTTGAAGAGATCGGCTCTCTCGTATGTTCCCTCACGCGCCTCGCCCTTTATGGCATCGAGGATGAGCTGATTCTGACCCTTGTAATCACGGCATCTGCCCACGACGCTGATGACCATGCCCGACTTTACCTTCGCGAAGGCTTTGACTTCATCTGGTGTGAGGTTCCACTTCACGGACTGGATGTCTCCCGTAGCGTCAGCGAGCGACAGATAGAGGTGTCTCTTGCCGTTGTTGCCGTCGCGGATGTCCACGGTCTTAACGAGGTATCTGTCCTCGATGCGGTGCCCTTCATCAGGCCTGAGGTCTTTTATGTAATATGGTTTCATATGTAAAATGGTCTCCGTTCGATATTTTTGTTATAGTATAACACAAGGATAAGCTGTGGTATAATCTTTCGTATATTAAAAATAGCGCTATAAAGCGCTTTAAACTAAGTATTAGCAAAGGAGAGTGTTATGGGATTTGATGCTGAAAAAGCTGTCGAAGCTACAGTCAAATGGATAAGAGACTGGTTTGAGATAAACGGGCCAGGCTGCAATGCCATAGTAGGTATCAGCGGAGGCAAGGACAGCTCGATAGCCGCTGCTCTTTGCTGCGAGGCTCTCGGCAAGGACAGGGTAATAGGCGTGCTGATGCCAAACGGCGAGCAGTCCGACATCGACATGGCAAAGCTGCTTGTAGACCATCTTGGCATTGAGCACTACATCATAAATATAAAGAGCGCTTTTGACGGCCTGACAGAGCAGATATGTTCAGCCGGCATAGAGATCAGCAAGGACTCCATCATAAACCTGCAGCCGCGTCTTCGCATGTCGACTCTATACGCAGTCGGACAGAGCAAAAACGGCAGAGTCGTCAACACCTGCAACCTTTCCGAGGACTGGGTAGGCTATTCGACAAGATACGGTGATTCCGTAGGCGATTTCAGCGCGATGTCGTGCTTCACTACGGCTGAGATCAGAGCTATGGGAAGAGTTCTCGGACTCCCTTCGGTGCTTATTGAAAAGGTGCCGACCGACGGCCTTTCGGGCATGAGTGACGAAGACAAGCTCGGCTTCACATACGAAGTCCTCGACCACTATATCCGCACAGGCGAGATAGACGATCCGGCAACCAAGGAGCGCATAGATTCGATGCATAAAAAGAACCTCTTCAAGCTGAGGTTCATGGACTGTTTCAAATATGACGGTGTTGAGGTAAAAGCTGAGTTCTGATAACAGTTTTTTGGAGCTTTGCTTCTGATCAAACAACAGCGGGGCATTCGCAGCTTATGCAAATGCCCTCTTTTTAGTCTTCTTTTATGCGGTCTATGACCGTCTTATAGCCTCCCTCTCCATAGGTGAGGCATTTGTTTACACGGCTTATGGTTGCCGAGCTGGCTCCGGTCTCGCGGCTTATCTCACTGAAGACCGCGCCGCGGTCGAGCATGCAGGCCACCTCGAGCCTCGCCGAAAGATCGAGGACTTCTTTGATGGTCGCCACGTCGTCGAAGAATCTGCGGCACTCCTCTTCATCCTGAAGCGCCAGGACCGCTCTGTAGAACTGCTGTATGTTTTTCTGTTCTTTTTCTGTGATCATGTTTTACCGCCTTCCCGGATGAGCTACACGGTCTTTCCGAGGTGATTCAAATTTCCGATGCATGTAGTATACACCTTTCGCGCTTTAAAGTGTTAAAGTGAACTGTTTTAGATTGTACTTTTTGAGCGACAGAGTGTACAATATCAGGCATGAGAAAAATATACGATTCAGCGATAACACATAATGTAGCGGCTTTCATATGCGGGCTCTGCCTGATGCTCGTACTTCTCATAACCTCACTTCAGGCCGTATGCTACTGGCTGCCTGACTGGTGGCGCAATGAGTACGCCAAGTATGACACACCATCGAATGTCAGAGGCGAGATGTCCCTCGATGACGCTGTCCATATCACAGAGGACATGCTTGAGTACTGCATAGGCAGGCTCGATACGCTCGATGACACAGAAGCGACCATAGACGGAGTGACCGCTCCTTTCTTCACCGACCGCGAAAAGGCTCATCTCTACGACTGCAGAGTGCTGTTTCAGGGCGGAATTCGGGCGCGTGTCATAGCCTGTCTTTTGCTTGCAGCCCTTGCCACATTTATTTATGTGCATAACGGAAAGGAAAAGACCCCTGCCATACTTGCGAGAGGATGGCTGAGGTCTCTGTGCTTTGTCGCTGTCCTTTCCGTGATCATTGTCATTCTGTGCATGATAGACTTCACGCAGGTGTTTACGGTGTTCCACCACATCTTCTTCGACAACGATCTGTGGATACTCGATCCGGCCAAAGACAACCTCATCAACGTAATGCAGGAGGATGTCTTCGCCGACGCCGCCATGTGGATCGCGGGCATCTGGCTTTCTGTCGATGCGCTGCTTGCAGTCCTTGCGGCAGTTATACTGAGGCGTGACCGCGCCGCCTCGCTTACTCAGTAAAGAGCGCTGTCGAGTAGTATCTGTCACCGCTGTCCGGAAGCAGAGCTACTATAGTCTTGCCTTTGTTTTCAGGCTTCTTCGCGTATTCGATCGCGGCATGAAGAGCAGCTCCCGAGGAGATCCCTACGGAGATGCCTTCTTTTTTTGCGAGCAGCTTGGCCGCTTCGAAGGCATCCTGCGATTCCGCCTTATATATCTCATCATACACAGCAGTATTCAGGACTTCAGGCACAAAACCGGCGCCTATGCCCTGTATCTTATGCGCTCCTGCTTTTCCTTCAGATAGCACCGGTGAATCAGCAGGCTCAAGGGCTACGATCTTCACCTCAGGCTTCTGCGACTTCAGATATTCTCCGGTACCGGTAAGAGTGCCGCCCGTGCCTACTCCCGAAATGAAGATGTCTACAGCTCCGTCCGTATCATTCCAGATCTCCGGGCCTGTGGTGGCCTTGTGCACCGCCGGGTTGGCAGGATTCACAAACTGTCCCGGAATGAATCCGCCGTCTATCTCTTTCGCGAGCTCTTCCGCTTTTGCTATAGCGCCCTTCATTCCCTTGGCACCTTCAGTCAGAACTATCTCAGCTCCGTATGCCTTGAGGATGTTTCTTCTTTCAACGCTCATCGTCTCAGGCATTGTGAGGATAGCCCTGTAGCCCTTCGCGGCCGCTATCGAGGCAAGTCCGATGCCTGTGTTGCCCGATGTAGGCTCAATGATGACCGATCCATCCTTCAGCAGGCCCTTCTCTTCAGCGTCCTCTATCATCGCCTTCGCGATCCTGTCCTTTACGCTTCCAGCCGGATTGAAGTACTCGAGTTTCACGAGCACGGTCGCTTCAAGCCCGAGCTCCTTTTCAATATTGATCACCTCTACGAGCGGTGTGTTTCCGATAAGTCCCAGTGTACCCTTGTAAATATTAGCCATTTTATTGTCCTCACTTTCTTTTGTATGTTCTTTTTCAGCCATTGTCTGCATGCTTTATTGATCGTTTTTGACTCCCCTGACCTCCGCTGCATTTAAAAAACCCGGGGGCATTTATATGCTCCCGGGCGTTCCACTCATTTTCAGGGATCAGAGTCAGATGTCTGTCGGAGTGCATGTCATCTTAAGACAAGACCCCGGCCATACATCGAGCCCGGGAGCTTTGCGTCAGACAACAACACATCCAGTAGTTCATATTCATTTGGAAGGAAGGATTATTTTTCATCTTCTGTCCCTTTTCAAGTGTTGGTTTTAGATTGATGTCATTGTAGCCCCTATTACCTAGTAAGTCAATAGGTTTTTGGAAAAACATATTTATCACCCTCTGAACGAAGCATGATCTCCGCGGGCTTCTACGGTCTCATATCCGACCGAAGCGATGCGCGCTGCCATGCATCGTATGCATTCAGCAGCCTCGTCACCCGTGCAGATCTTGTTGTCGTAAAGCAGGTACTTGCCCCTTACATCCGAAGGTGAAAGATTCGGCATCACAACATTGGCCCCTGCCAGAATGCCCTTCTCGCGCCCCCTTGGGTCGATGGTGCCCAGAGCGGTAGTCGCCGGCAGAAGCACATCAGGAAGAAGCAGGCGTATGATGGCCAGCAGCCGAATTGTCATATCCACCGTCCCTGCCTCGCGGTCAGCGAACGGGGTGTCGTGATGAGGTATGAACGGTCCGATGCCCACCATCTCAGGTTTGAAGTCACGCAGAAAGCGGAGATCCTCCACCAGATGCTCAACAGTCTGATACGGTGATCCCACCATCATTCCGCAGCCCACCTGATATCCTATTTCCTTAAGGTCTCTGAGGCACTGCATCCTGTGATCGAACGAGAGCTCAGCCGGATGAAGCAACTCATAATGAGCCTTGTCCGCCGTCTCATGCCTCAGCAGATAACGCTCGGCGCCGGCGTCAAAGAACTTCTGATAGCTCTCCTTCTCGCGCTCTCCAAGCGACAGCGTGACAGCGCAGTCAGGATGCCGCTCCTTTATGGCGCTGACTATCGACACAACGAGCTCATCCGTATAATACGGATCCTCTCCTCCCTGCAGCACAAAGGTGCGGAACCCAAGCTCATAACCCTGATCGCAGCAGGAAAGTATCTGCTCCTCGCTGAGACGGTAACGCTCGGCATTCGCGTTATCCCTTCTTATCCCGCAGTAATAGCAGTTATTTTTACATATATTCGTTATTTCTATGAGTCCGCGAAGGTAAACTTCTTTTCCATAATACTTTTCACGTACCGCCCTTGCCTTCCGGGCCAGATATTCATCAAAACCCTCGTCATCGCAGAGCAGCACAGCCGCAAACTCATCATCGGTAAGATTTCTCTCCGACTCGAGCTTATCGGCCAGATCAAAGCAATGCGGTCTTTCTTTCGGATCTTCCATGGCTGCATCCCCCTTTTCAAAAGCG
>CADATR010000047.1 GCA_902790885.1 uncultured Eubacteriales bacterium | reverse complement strand
ACGATGAATCTTACCGGATCTTCGGTAGCTATATCGTCAGGATAGTACATCGGACCTTCGCTGAGGAATCCCGCGAGCCTGTCGCGAAGCATCTCAACGTTATCGCCTCTTAAAGCCGAGACCCCGTATATATCTTCAAAAAGGCCGGTCCTGTCGTATCTGTTGTAGAGCTCAAGATACTTTTCAGGCCCTATAAGGTCTGTCTTGTTTATGGCCAACAGCTTTGGCGCGGAGATGTTCTCGAGCAGCTTCAGTATCGCTTCATCTCCCCTGCCGAAGTCGAGCGTTCCGTCTACGATAAGCAAAACAACGTCAACACCACCCAGAGTGTTGACCGCTGTTTCGTTTATGGCCTGGCCCAGCTTATTATGCGGCTTGTGTATCCCCGGTGTATCGAGGAAAACCATCTGAAGGCCGCTGCCGTTTTCATAATCCAGGTCTGTATAGATCCCGGTTATTCTGTTCAACGTTGTCTGAGGCTTTGCCGAAGTTATCGCTATCTTTTCGCCGAGCATTTTGTTCATCAGCGTCGATTTTCCGACATTCGGTCTGCCTGCTATTCCTATGAATCCCGATCTCACTTCTTCCTTGTGACTCCTATCTCCGACAGCACCTCTTCTTCGCGGGCGCGCATCGCTGCCTTGTCTTCTTCTTCCATATGGTCGTAACCGAACAGATGCATCACGCTGTGCACAAAGAGGTAAAGCACCTCGCGCGTGAGTCCCGTCCTGTATTCCTCCGCCTGTCTCTCTGCCTGCTCATAGCAGATAACGACATCTCCTATGAGAGTCGATGTCTCATCGTCAAGCAGGTCTTCGAGAAGATCATCGTGTCCTTCAAACTGAGGGAAGCTCAGAACATCCGTAACGCTGTCCTTCTCTCTGTACTCGCGGTTGAGCTCAAGGATCGTGCTGTCGTCCACTATGGTGACTCCGATCTCCGGCTCGTTCTCAAGTCCGTCTATCTCAGCTTCGCTGAATTCCGTCCTGAGTGCGATATCTGCAGCCCTTTCCATCAGGCTCCACATCTCAGGCGTAAGCTTATCAAATTCGTCATTGAATACAATCTGCATATATCACCTGTCGCTGACCTTGTTTCCCTTTGACATTGTGGCTCTTACTCTGTTTTTGTTGTCGTAGGAGTCATACGCCCTGATAATGCGTTTTACCAGCTCATGTCTCACGACATCGACTTCAGAAAAGGTGTTGAACCTTATCCCCTCGACTCCGCTCAGCACCTTGCGTGCCTCCTTGAGGCCCGAGACAGTGCCCGACGGAAGGTCTATCTGAGTGATGTCGCCTGTCACTACCACTTTTGAATTGAAGCCCATGCGGGTGAGGAACATCTTCATCTGCTCCCGTGTGGTATTCTGCGCTTCATCGAGGATTATGAATGCGTTGTCGAGCGTGCGGCCCCTCATGTACGCGAGAGGCACCACCTCGATGACGCCCTTTTCCCTGAGCCTGGCGGCCGCTTCTATGCCGAGCACGTCATAGAGCGCGTCATAAAGAGGCCTGAGATAAGGATCTACCTTCTCCTGCATGTCGCCCGGAAGGAATCCCAGTCTCTCGCCCGCTTCAACAGCAGGTCTTGTAAGGATTATCCTTTCGACCTCCTTGTTTTTATACGCATTTATGGCCATGGCGCATGCCAGGTATGTCTTGCCGGTACCTGCCGGTCCTATGCCGAAAACCATATCAGCGGCGCGAATATTGTCCACATAGTCCTTCTGGGCCTGTGTCTTTGGCTTGAGCGGTCTTCCGGTATGCGTATA
This sequence comes from uncultured Eubacteriales bacterium, assembly GCA_902790885.1. Next base: position 16,508 of record CADATR010000047.1, on the reverse strand, counting down.
GCATATGATGTCGCGTGACGCCTTCTGCTCGTCAAAGCTCCTGCCGCCCGCTTCCATCTCGATGAGATAGCTCAGCTTCTGCGGATCGATCTCGGGCTCAACATTCAGTGCTTCGATAAGTCTGGCGATTATGCGCGACGCAAGCTCGGGATCCCTGCCCCTTATGCTGAGCACATTGTCGCGGAGCGACATCTCCGTTCCCGTGTATTTCTCGACGGAGCGGATATTCGCGTCATAGTTGCCGAAGAGTCCCTGTATGTTGATCTCTTCTGGTATGTTCAGTTTGTAGTCCATATGATCTCTGTTTCGTCCTTAAGGGATCTTACTTTCCGCTGAGGAATTCCTTTACGGCCTTGTTGACTGCAGATCCGTCGGCCTTGTCTTTCAGGTCAGCCATGACACTCTTCATCAGCTTGCCCATGTTCTGCATGCCTTCTTCGATGCCGAGCTCTCCGGCGATCTCCTTTACCCTGGCTTTTATCTCTTCTTCGCCCATCTCTTCAGGGAGATATGACTTGAGTATCTCGATTTCATTCTTGTAGCCTTCTACCATGTCGTCCCTGCCGGCCTTCGCGAAGTCTTCAAGAGCGTCGGTTCTCATCTTTACCTGCTTCTTGATGATCTTTACGATGTCTGCGTCGTCATCAAGACTTACTCTCTGATCCACTTCATACTGCTTTATGGCAGCTCTTACCATGTTTACTGTGTTCTTTCTGACTGCATCAGCGCTCTTCATAGCGTCCTTGTAGTCCTGCAGCAGCTGTTCCTTAAGACCCATTTCAATTCTCCTTTTTCCTTTAAGAAAAAATGCGAACCGATAAAAGCTGGTTCGCATCTCCGTTTTTAATTAATACTTACGAGCTTTCTTACGGGCAGCCTCAGACTTCTTTTTACGTCTTACGCTCGGCTTCTCGTAGTGCTCTCTCTTACGCAGCTCAGCCATAACGCCGTCGCGAGCGCAAGATCTCTTAAATCTCTTAAGAGCACTCTCCAGGCTCTCGTTTTCTCTTACTATTACCTGTGCCATATTCTTGTCTCACCTCCGTTCGTCATGGGATTATTGCAGTCTCTGACCACAACGAACAGATTTTACTACTCTCAGAACAGATTGTCAATAATATCTCCTGCCATCATTTTGCGGCGAGAGTCACTGTCCTGCGCGAACTTCTCCGCTGCCTTACCGTGGATCATCACACCATACATGAGGCTGGTGTCAAGCGTATTGCCCTGAGCTATGAGTGATGCGATTACTCCGGCCAGGACATCTCCCGAGCCTGCTGTGGCAAGACCGGAATTTCCGACAGTATTCAGATACAGCTTCTGCCCGCTGCCGGCATCCCTCAGAGCTATCAGTGATACATCTGATTTGACCACCATGCTCACCTCGAATTTCTCGGCAAACTTGCGGGTATAGCCTATGCGGCTCCTCGCGACGATATTTATGTCTTCGCCGCAGAGCCTTGCCATCTCTCCGAGATGCGGAGTTATGACGCACTGGCATTTCCTTTTGCGGAGGGACTTGAGATTTCTCGATATGATATTCAGAGCTCCGGCATCAAACACCGCCGGCTTTTTGCCTGCAAGTATCTGCTTTACAAGCAGCCTGCCGACCGAATCCTCTCTGAGCCCCGGTCCTATGAGTATGACATCGACCTCGTCCCTGAATCCTTCGAACGCGCCGAGCACGTCGTCAGGTTTATACGGCACTGCGACCGCCTCAGGGATCGATACATTGAAAAATCCCGTATACTTGGACGGACAGAATATCTTTACAAGACCGCAGCCCGCTCTGTACGCTGCCTTAGCGGCGAGCATGCCCGCTCCGAGCATGCCGTTGGTGCTGACAACAAGGCCTACTGTACCGAAAGTTCCCTTATGACCCGTCTCAGACCTCGGCGCGAGAGCATCAGCGACTGTCCTGTCAAAGAAGGCGCTGTCGAGGACTTCGAGCTTGTCGTTGACATTATCGTAGCCGTCGTTCATGAGGCCTATGTCGACTACCTTTACCTCGCCGCAGCATTCCCTGCCCACTCCGAAGAACATGCCGGTCTTGTAGCATCCGAAGGTAACGGTAAGATCGGCCCTTACGGCCTCTCCCATTATAAGCCCGCTCGTGGCATTGAGTCCGGAAGGAACATCAACAGCCACCTTGTAGCCCGATTTGGAGTTTATGTATTTTACGAGCCTTATGTCCTCATCGCTGAGCACCTTGTTGAGCCCTATTCCGTATATGCCGTCGATGATGCAGTCATACCTGGCATTGAGTATGTTTCGCTCCACTCCCCTGAGGCCGGATATCCTGACATCCCTGTGAGCGTTTACAAGTACGCTCATCTGGCGCTTCAGTTCATCACTTGCCTTATCGATCTTGCCGGCAAAATATACGCTGACACCGGTATAACCCATCTGAGCGAGCCATCTGGCAACAGCAACAGCATCCCCGCCGTTGTTGCCGTGTCCGGCAAGCACGAGGATCTTAGCGGATCTGTCAGGGATCCTTTCAGCAACTTCATCAGCTACTCCACGCGCGGCGTTCTCCATAAGAACAACGCCCGGAAGTCCGGCCTGTGAAGCATACTGATCCATGTATTTCATTCCTTTTGCCGTCAGAGCATACATCGGAAACTCTCTCCTTATCTGTTCAGATCAGATCAGCTTGTCCCATCTGATTATATTCTTATCGAATACTGGGCCGGCATCGCTGCAGTTCAGCCTGCCCTCAGTCGTTTCTATAAAACAGTCATCGTAGTCGGCAGACTCAGCGAGGATCGTGCTGCTCATGCTGAACTGTCCTTCGTCGGCTTTGTCGGAGAGCGACTTGAGCATGCTGAGAGAGCCGCCGGCACAGATATACGGCACGTGCCTGACCGCGTCTGACGCGCTGCCTTCCCTGCCGTTGCTCCCGTCAAGTGTGAGCACTTCTATCTCGTTCACGAGATACCTGAACGAGTCGAGCATGTAGATGTCATTTTTGCTCGGATAGCTGAGGATGAGCCTGCATTTTATCCCCCGCACAAGAAGCGCGCGGGCGAGTCCGAGCATCTCGGGTATGCCGAGATCATCGGCCACAAGCAGGACTTCCTGCGGCATCGCGTCAAGATCGAATCCGTTGCCGAGTCCCATCGTGACGGTCACTTCCTCCCCCGGCCCCATCGAGGCAAGTATTTTACTCTCCCTGCCGTCAGCCGGGAATACCACGGTAAACCTGTTGCTGTCGAAGTCGCATACCTGATAAGGCCTGCGTACTCCTCCTGCTTCTATCATAGCATATTGACCGGGAAGTCTGAAGTTACATTCGCCCATGTCGAATGTCATCTTGTGTATATTGCGGCCAAGATTGTCGTTATGCACTATCCTTCCTGTCTTTTTCATGAATATGATCTTCCTGTTTTATGACTTACTCGTTATCAGTTGCTTCAGCTGCTTTTTCTATAGCCTCGATGATAGCGGCCTTTGTCGCCCTGGCGCTGACCTTTACGCCTCTCTCTTTTGCGGCTTCAAGGAGTTCCTCTTTCTTCATCGACATGCTCAGCGCAGTGATCTCTTCAGCGGCTGCCTCTGCTGTCCCCTCCGTACTGACGACTTCAGCTTCAGTTTCAGTTTCAGTTTCAGTTTCAGTTTCGCTTTCAATTTCAGTTTCAGGCTCCTGACTCATATCATCAGCGGACTGCTGCGGCTCCTCTTCAGCGATCTCAGGCGCTGCCGCTTCCTCATAAGACTCATCTGATGTATCTTCCGGGGCGTCATCGCTCAGCTGCGCATCATCAGTCTGAATATCCTCTGCCTGAATATCTTCAGCAGCTCCGGACGTTATATCCACGACAGGCTGTACTGCCTGCTTTACTGTTCCTTCCGAAGGTTCGGCAGCTGTTTCCGCCGCCGGCTCGACCACGGTTTCTGTCTCAGGAACCACAGGCTCGGTTTTCGGCGCTGCCGCACGTGCCTGTTCGAGATGTCTTCTGAGGTTCATCCTTTCGGATTCTTTCAGGTCTACCACATATGAATCCAGGATCTTATCATGCCAGCCTCTGTTCTTCTCATCGATAAGGACCCAGATATAGCCGATTCCGAGAGCGGAGCCGGACGCGCTTTTTACGATCAGCTCCCTGAAGAGCATCATGCCGAATCTGAACGGTTTTCCGTCCTTGCTCGAAACCACCTGAAGTCCGATCAGGGCTTTTCCGATGGACTTGCCTTTCGCGAAAAAGATAAACTCCGCGACGATATATGCGAGCAAAACAATGAAGACCACCGCCATAAGGACCGCGGAAGCTCCACTCAGATGATATCTGCCCATTCCGCCGCCATAGCCGTAGCCGAATTCATATCCGTATCCGAATCCGTTTCCGTACCCGTATCCCGGGTAGCCTGTCCCTATTCCGTTTGCTGTCATTACTGCTGAATACAGAAGATAGCTTATTACAGGTATGAACGAATCGATACACGCTGCACCGAATCTCTTGCCCCTTGAGGCAAGCTTCATTATTCTTTTTTCTGTCATTAAAGTGATCTCCGGTTTATATAATGTGACAGTCCGGCATATAGCCAGACTCTTGGATAATTATACAACACAATTGTTAACTTTTTTATTGATTTGTTGAATTTCTATGTCCTTTTTGATCCCGCCCAATAATGCCTGGAATGCCGGTTCCGCTCAGTCCGAGGTGGTATATGAAACACGCCTGCCGGTATCTGCAGCCGGCAGGCGTTGAAATTCACTTGATTTAAGCCGTTCTAAAAAGATCAGTCTTCGTGAGGTTCAAATCCCACCAGGCTCTCAGGCATCTCTCTTCCGCTTCTTGTGTAGTAGTCAACAAGAGCTGCCTTGATCGCGTCTTCAGCAAGCACGGAGCAGTGGATCTTTCTTGCCGGAAGTCCGTCAAGAGCATCCACGACAGCCTTGTTCGTGAGTTCAAGAGCTTCATCGAGACTCTTTCCCTTGATGAGTTCAGTAGCCATCGAGCTTGTCGCGATAGCGCTTCCGCAGCCGAAAGTCTTGAACTTTACGTCTGCGATCTTATCGTCCTCTACCTTGAGATACATCTTCATGATGTCTCCGCAGACCGGATTTCCGACTTCGCCGACTCCGTCAGCATCCTCGATGACGCCTACATTGCGCGGGTTCTCAAAATGATCCATTACCTTATCTGTATACAGTGACATTTTCTATTCCTCCTATTTATTCCAGAATTCCGGTATGCAGTGTTCTCTCTTGCCTGTCTGAAGATCTTCCCAGTAAGGAGACATGCTTCTATAGTATTCGACTACCTTGTGGACCTTTTCGATCACATAGTCGATCTGTTCTTCAGTGTTGTCGATATCCAGGCTGAATCTGAGCGATCCGTGAGCCGCCTCGACAGGCACTCCCATTCCGAGCAGAACGTGGGAAGGATCGAGCGATTCGCTGGTGCAGGCGCTTCCCGATGAGCACTCGATGCCGTACATGTCGAGGTGAAGCAGCAGGCTCTCTCCTTCAACTCCCTCGAACGACCAGTTAACATTGCCCGGCAGTCTCTTTACCGGATCGCCGTTGAGCTGCGAATAAGGAATATCCTTGAGTCCCTCTATGAGTCTGTCTCTGAGAGCTCTTACCTTGCTCATGTTGGCTTCCATGTTGTCGCATGTGCCGGCACGCTTGCCTCTTTCCTGAGCTCCTCCTTCGATCACGTTCACAAGCTTGATGCCGTTGCGGGCATACAGGATACCTACTCCCTTAGGTCCGTGGAACTTGTGGCCCGACATCGAAAGCATGTCTATGTTCATTGCCTGTACATCTATAGGAAGATGAGCTGCTGCCTGTACAGCGTCTGTATGGAAGAGCACCTTCTTTTCCTTGCAGACCGCGCCTATCTCTGCGATCGGCTGCACAGCTCCCATCTCGTTGTTGGCGAACATTACGCTCACAAGCGCTGTGTCGTCCCTTATCGCATCCTCAACGTCCTTTACATCAACGACACCGTTTGCCTGCGGAGCGAGGTATGTGACTTCAAATCCTTCTCCCTCAAGCTTGCGCATGGTGTGCAGAATGGCGTGATGCTCTATGTTGAGCGTGATCAGATGCTTCTTTCCCTTGGCCTTAAGTCCTCTTGCTGCGGAAAGCAGGGCCTGATTGTCAGCTTCAGAGCCTCCCGAAGTGAAATATATCTCGTTAGGCCTGGCGGCATTGATGCATCCGGCTACAATCGCCCTCGCCTCGTCAAGAGCCTCCTGTGTGCGCTGTCCGTCGCTGTGAAGGCTGTTAGGGTTGCCGTTGTATTCATCGAGACACTCGATGAGCTTGTCTCTTGCCGTTTTGCTGAGATAAGTTGTAGCGGCATTGTCAGCATAAACTCTCATCTATATCGTTCCTCCTGGTTATCTATTCTGCCGGTCCACAGCTTTCGCAGTAGTCTCCCAGCATTTTTTTGCGGTTGCCTGTAATTATATCTTCAAGGGTGATCCCCGAAAGGTAATTCTCTATCACCTTGTCGAGCCCTGCCCAGAGCGGAAGCGTGCTGCAGGTAGCAGCCTTTTCGCACTGTACGCCCTCCTGCATGATGCAGTTTACAGGCGCCAGCGTTCCCTCCGTCAGCAGAAGTATCTCGTTTATCGAGTAATCCTTCGGCTCGCGCGCCAGCATGTAACCGCCGTTCTTTCCTCTCAGGCTTTTGAGGAGCCCGCCCTTGTTGAGTATGGCGATTATGCTTTCGAGGTATTTCATGGAAAGATTTTCACTTTCCGCTATATCTGAAAGCGAAACGTAGCCGTTTTCACCTTTGCGGGCCAGATCAACCATTACCGTAAGAGCATATCTGCCCTTGGTCGAAACCATCATATCCGAAGATCCCCTTTCTTTGCATATTGACAGATCGGCACATCCGAAACCATCAGACAAATCCTACTCCCATGGTAGGAATATGTCAACAGTCATTTTGGATATATATCAACAAGATCAGGATACTTGTCATTTTGATTGCTTTTGACACCCTGTATTTCTATAATATAAAAGGAAATTTGGGGCTTAACGTTACTGAGAACCATTAATGATCTCGGAGGATCAACCGTTTTATGAATATCTTTTACAATGCGATCGCCTTTCTCGGCGGTCTCTCCATGTTTCTTTACGGAATGAGAGTCATGGGAGACGGCCTGAAAAGCTCATCCGGCGGAGCGATGAAAAACGCCCTCGCCAGAGTCACCAACAAGCCTTTAATGGGATTTCTGCTCGGTATGCTTGTAGCCTGCATAATCCAGAGTTCTACCGCGACTATAGTCATTACCGTAGGTCTGGTCGGAGCGGGTTTCCTGACTTTCCATCAGTCAGTGGGCATAGTTCTCGGCGCAAATGTCGGAACAGCCATCACGGCTCAGATCATCAGGCTCATGGATGTCAGCTCGGGCATGGACAGCCCTCTGTATTTCTTCAAGGCTGACAACCTCGCGCCTCTCGCTCTCGTGATAGGCATAGTCTGTATCATGTTCCTGAAATCAGGATCATCCAAAACTATCGGTTCAGTTGCATGCGGCTTCGGCATCCTCTTTATGGGTCTCATATACATGAGCAATGTCGTATCCGGTTTCGGTGAATCGCTGAGCCATCTGCTTACTGCCTTTTCCAACAATTACGCCCTTGGCTTCCTTTCCGGAGTCCTTGTAACGGGCGTAGTGCAGAGCTCTTCCGCCGTTGTAGGTATCATACAGTCCATTGCGAGCTCGGTGGGCGTAACATTCAGCGCGGTATTCGCTGTCATCATCGGTGTAAATATCGGAGACTGTCTCACCACCTACCTTGTAAGCCGTATCGGTGCCAAGCCTGTCCAGAGACGCACCGCAGTCGTTCACATCGTATACAACGTATTTGCTGCCATCATCTGCTTCTTTCTCGTATTCATCGGCAGAAAGACAGGTATCATAAGCGACGCTCTCTGGTCCGGAACTCTGAATTCCGGCGGAGTCGCCAATATTCACGGATGCTTCAGACTTATCCCTGCCGTACTTCTTCTGCCGTTCACATCAGTGATAGAACGCATCAGTACCGCAATAGTGAAAGATGAGCCTATCGACGAAGAGGACATGAACGCCATAGCAGCGCTCGACGCTCTCGACGAACGTCTCTTTACCTCACCTGCCCTGGCTCTTGATCAGGCCGAGACCGTTGTCACGGAAATGAGCGAGATAGCCGCGCACAATTTTGACGCAGCAGTGCAGCAGATTTATAATTACGATCCTAAGCGCGATGCGCGCATAGAGGCCAGGGAGAATCTGCTTGACAGCATGACTGATGCGACCAACAAGTATGTCGTTTCCCTGTCCCCGTATGTGACCAGGGAAGTCGACAACCAGCATCAGAACAGAGTTCTCAAATCACTTATCTGCTATGAAAGGATAGGCGATCTGGCTGTAAACATAACGAATGAAGTCAACACTCTGAGGAGCGAGAACAAGGAATTCTCCGATACAGCCCTGGCAGAACTCCGCGTGGCGTTCGATTCGATATATGAGATCATGGATATAACTTCACGTGCGTACAGGGATAAAAGCGCTGGCCTGGCGGCAAAGGTGGAGCCGCTCGAGGAAGTGATAGACGACCTTGTAGAGGAGCTGAACGCAAGACACGTTTACAGAATGGTAAATAATCTGTGCGATCCTATAAACGGGATAAGGTATCAGGCCATACTGACAAATGTAGAACACATTTCAGACAAGTGCAGCGACATCGCCATCTATATAATGGAGGCTGAAGATACCTCTATCTTCGGTCAGGAGCACTCTTTCGTGCATGAGCTGCACCACTCATCCTCAAGCAAATACCTTCAGGCCTACAGCGATGATTACAGCAAGTACTTCAATGCCCTTGAAGCCATTCCCGCAACAGAAGATATAATAAGCAGCACGGCTTCCGGCGAAGCCATCCCTGCCGAAAACAAAAGTGAAAGCCGCAGGGGCAAGGCAAGGAAGCGCTCCGAAAAAAAGCAAAGCTGAAATTAAAATAAGAACCTTCGCAGTCCCGCAGGACCGCGAAGGTTCTTCTTTATATCAGGTTTTCAGTTTCACTCGGTGAAGCGTTTCTCGAAGTTTCCGTATATCTTTGTACCCTCGTTCGCCATCACGAAGGCGTTCGGATCGACCTCCCTGACTATCCTGATAAGTCCCGGAAGCTCATACTTCGTCACCATCGTCATGAGAACGTAGGTGTCTTCGTCGGTATATCCTCCGGCCCCGTGCCAGTAAGTCAGTCCCCTTCTTACCTCTTTCAGCACCTTGTCAGTTATGCCTTCTTTTTTTGTGAAGATCATAACCTGAACGTTTCTGTTCTGAGTATGCTGATAGTCAAGCGCGAGAGCGTTGACTACAGCGAATATCATTGAATACACAACGATCTGTATGTCGAAGAGAAAGAAGCATACGCCGTAGATAACGGTATTAATGGCGATAGATATCTTCCCTACGCTGAAATTCGGATGAGTCTTTGAAAGAGCAACTCCTATGATGTCCTGGCCTCCGCCTGAAGTGCCGCCCTTGAGCACCATTCCGGCCCCTGTCCCGGTAACCAGGCCGCCTACCAGACAGGCAGTCAGATAGTCGTCAAATATCGGTTCTGATGCCACAGGCACAAGCGACATGCACAGCGAGGCTATTCCGATCGAAACGACTGTAGTGATGCAGAATTCCTTTCCGAGAGCCTTATACGCCAGCACGAACAGCGGCATGTTGAGCAGATAGTATATGATGCCCAGATAGTCGATGCCCGGTATCTGAGGAACGTGCAGTATGTCCACAAGGAACATCCTCAGAAGCATGGACATGCCCGTAAATCCGCTGCTGTACAGATTCATCGGGGTTATTATCATATTGATGCCGACGGCAAAAAGCAGGTTGCCCACGATAACGAGGGCAACTCTGTTAAGCATGTGTTTTCTGTCAGCTGAAGCGAGAATGTTTTTCATCTGATGTTACTCTGCCTTGACCTTCTTCCAGTAATTACTGTAGAGCTCTGTAGCGGCAGGATCGAGCGATACCAGCGATTCGCAGCGCTTAATGGTCTCTTCGTCAGGGAATACCGCTTTTTCGTTGAGATATTCCTCATCGATCAGCTCGAGCGCAGCCTCGTTCGGCGTGGTGTAATAGAGATAATCAAAATTCTTCGCAGCTACTTCCGCCTTGCAGAGATAGTTGATCCACGCTTCGGCGTTTGCCTTGTTCGCAGCGTCCTTAGGGATGACCCAGGAGTCAACGAAGAACTCAGAACCTTCTTTAGGAACGACGAACTCGACGTTCTCGTTAAGATCCTTTGTATAGATATACTCGCCGTTCCATACAACACCTACAGCGGCCGAGCCGTTCGCGAGAAGATCGCGGGCGGAGTCGTTGGCGTATTTGTAAATGAGAGGTTTCTGCCTGATGAGCTCATCAGCAGCAGCCTTGATCTCGTCCTCATTTGTAGTGTTTTCTGAATAGCCGAGCTTTTTAAGAGCTATCATGAACGCATCGCGTACACTGTCAGGCATTACCAGGCTGTCTTTGAACTTTTCATTCCAGAGATCTTCCCAGGAGTCTATCTCAACATCCCCTACCATCTCCTTATTGTAAAGAATGCCCGCGATGCCAAGCATGTAAGGAACGGAATACTTGTTGCCCGGATCGAATTCCTCGGACTTTTTCATATAGACATCAGAAAGATTCTTGATATCAGGAATGTTGTTCATGTCGATCTCAGCAAGCATGTCGTTGCCTATCATTCTCTGTATCATGTAGTCAGAGGTGCATACGCAGTCGTATGAAGTAGCACCGTTCTCGAGGACGGTATACATCTCCTCAGCTGTATCAAAATAGTCAGGTATGACTTTGATGCCGGTCTCAGCCTCGAAGTCCTCTATGATCTCCGGATCAAAGTAATCGCCGTAGGAATAGACATAAACCTCTCCGTTCGAGCCGCTTCTGCAGCCGCTCATGAGAGCTGTAAATGAGACGAGCATCATGAGCATGGCCATGAGTGCTGCCGTCCTTCTGAAAAAGCGGTCTGTGATCTTTCTTTTCATTCTTTAATGTCCCTCACTGGTAAAAAAGCATTAACTTTGTGTCATTATATACTATTCAGTATGCAAGTGTAATTGTTTGCTAAAGAAAAAGACCGCTTTCGCAGTCTTTTAATGGAGGCGACACCCGGATTTGAACCGGGGGTGAAGGTTTTGCAGACCTCTGCCTTACCACTTGGCTATGTCGCCATAGAGTAAAGGGGTTCCGCAGAGCCCCTTTTCCCATCTTGGCTAGGGTAGTAGGATTCGAACCTACGAATGACGGAATCAGAATCCGTTGCCTTACCGCTTGGCTATACCCCATCATTATTATTGCGATTGCATTTTAGCACAATCAGCTGCTGTATTAAAGAAGAATTTGGGGTGGATGGTGGGATTCGAACCCACGAATACTGGAGCCACAACCCAGGGTCTTAACCACTTGACGACACCCACCACAGGTCTGAAAAAAGTGGCGACCGGGAACGGGCTCGAACCGTCGACCTCCAGCGTGACAGGCTGGCATTCTAACCAGCTGAACTACCCGGCCGCAAAATGGTGGGCGCAATAGGGCTCGAACCTATGACCCCCTGCTTGTAAGGCAGGTGCTCTCCCAGCTGAGCTATGCGCCCTTGATTGGTAGCGGCGACTGGACTTGAACCAGTGACCTTCCGGGTATGAACCGGACGCTCTAGCCAGCTAAGCTACGCCGCCGCATATTTGCTTCTTTAATCGCGCTTGATTATATTAGCAAACGAAATGAGGCTTGTCAACAAATTTCTCAAAATTATGTTATACTATTGCAGTATTAATGTCTTTTAGTCCAAACAACAGACTTCGGAGGTATACCTATGGGACATCCCGATCCGATAGCTTTTTCAGTATTCGGCATAGATATAAGATGGTACGGCATACTCATAGCATTCGGCATGCTGCTTGCTGTGTATATATCATGCAAAAGAGCTCCGCGTCACGGCATCACCGATGACGACGTGCTCGACATAGCCATATGGATGCTCCCTATCGGAGTCATTGGAGCGCGAGTTTACTATGTGATCTTCAATCTTGATTATTATAAAACGCTTTCTTCAATGCTCGATATCAGAAGCGGAGGCCTGGCCATACACGGAGGTCTTCTGTTCAGCATCGTCACCGTCCTTATCATCTGCAGGCGCAAAAAAATCGACGCTCTCAATGTCTTTGACCTTTTTGTACCTACGGTGGCACTGGCCCAGTCCATAGGCCGCTGGGGCAACTTTTTCAACGGCGAGGCGCATGGCGGTCCTACCGATCTGCCATGGGGCATACTTGTCGACGGAGTAAAGGTGCACCCTACCTTCCTTTATGAATCCATCTGGTGCCTTCTGCTCTTCATAGCGCTCAGCTGGTTCAACTATCACAGGAGATACGCATACGGGCAAACCATGGCCCTTTATTTCATCCTTTATTCTGTTGAGCGCTTCTTTGTGGAATCCCTTCGTACGGATTCGCTTATGATCGGGCCTTTCAGACAGGCTCAGGTGATCAGCGTCTGCGCGATCATTGCAGGCATCATACTGTACAGATACGCGTCAGCAAATAAGCGCATCGTGCCTGAAGAAGCTCAGTGAATTCCTGAATTATCCAAAAAATGAAAGAAACTGCAAGGGGTGCAGTCTCTTTCGAAAAAGGGTATTGGGACTAGAGATAGGATTGCTCTTGCAATCCCTAAAGGCATTATAAGTATACTTCACCTCTTTTGCAATGCTTTTGTACTCCAAAAAAACATGATTCGCGTTTTAAGTACAAAAGCCCTGAAACGCAGTATTGTCAACCACTACACGTTAAACAGGAAATGCATGACATCCCCATCCTTGACAACATATTCCTTTCCTTCAGACCTCAGCCAGCCTTTTTCCTTGGCCGCTGACAGCTTTCCTTCGACTTCCATAAGCTTGTCGTAAGCTATGGTCTCAGCACGGATAAAGCCCTTTTCAAAGTCGCTGTGGATCTTGCCTGCAGCCTGCGGAGCAAGAGTCCCGCGTCTTATGGTCCACGCCCTCGTCTCATCTTCCCCGGTAGTGAGGAAGCTGATGAGATCGAGCAGAGCATATGAAGACTTTATGAGCTTGTCCAGACCCGATTCCTCTATTCCGAGCTCTTCGAGGAACATCTCACGTTCGTCGTCTTCGAGCTCAGCGAGCTCAGACTCCACCTTAGCGCTTATGACCACCACTTCGGAGCCCTCGGCTGCGGCATATTCCCTTACGGCTTTTACATACTCGTTGTCTTCGCCCGAAGCGTCATCTTCAGATACATTTGCCGCATATATGACAGGTTTATATGTAAGGAGGTCGAGAGACTTTACAAATGCAGCCTCCTCATCGCTGAGGCCGTCTATCTCTCTCGCCCTTCTTCCTTCCGAGAGAAGATCATATATGCGCTTCAGAAGATCGAGCTCCCCTCTTGCCGACTTGTCTGCCTTCGCCTGCTTTTCGGTCTTCGCTATCCTGCGTTCCATGACCTCCATGTCGGCTATTATGAGCTCTGTGTTGATGACCTCTATGTCGCTTACAGGGTCTATCCTGCCGTCCACATGCACCACGTTCTCATCGTCAAAGCATCTTACCACGTGAACGATCGCCTCTACCTCTCTGATATGACCCAGGAATTTGTTTCCGAGGCCCTCTCCTTTTGACGCGCCCTTCACGAGCCCGGCGATATCGCTGAATTCTATGGTCGTATAAATGGTCTTCTTTGAATGATATACATTGGAAAGCGTCGTGACACGCTCGTCAGGCACGGTCACTACGCCCACATTAGGCTCGATCGTGCAGAACGGGTAATTGGCGGCTTCTGCGCCTGCTTTTGTTATTGCGTTGAACAGTGTGCTCTTTCCTACATTAGGAAGTCCTACTATACCTAATTTCATTTTTTGAGTCTCCTTTTTTATGTGCCGATTTACTCTATCACGAAGATAGGCTAAAATCAATTTTGATGAAAGTTTTTACAAGAGATTACAGAATAACAGGCGAATATCATCCGGAATGGAACGTGTATTTCAGCGGCATGGAGCCATGCGTGCTCGATATTGAGGCAACCGGCCTCGACCGCAGCAGGTGCAAGGCAGTCCTGATCGGTCTTCTCATGAGGACCGCCAGTGGAGTCCGCATCACTCAGTTCCTTGCCGAGAACCACTACGAAGAGGCAAAGGTGCTCGACGCCGCGATGGATTATCTCGAGGACAACAATGCCGGATATCTGATAACATTCAACGGCTGTGCCTTTGACGTGCCTTTTATGAACGCACGTCTCGACGCAAACTTCCTCGGCAGGCAGCTGAAGATGTATCACTTTGATTTGTACAGGTTTTTGCGAAAATGCACCGATCTCAAAGACAGGCTGGAGTCGATGAGCCAGATGTCGATAGAAAACCACTACGGCATACTTTCCGACCGCAGAGACACCATCACCGGCAGGGAAAGCGTTGCCCTCTTCGATCAGTATGCAGTCAGCGGAAACAGCACCGTAGAGAAGATCATTCTCACCCACAACCGCGAGGACGTGCTGCACCTCCACCGTCTCATGTATCTTACGCTGGCGGATGTGCCCGATATCCACAAGGCTCTCGCAGTATACGGTTTGCCGGCAGCCGGAGGCAGGCTCAGCGTACGTCCTAAAGTCAAAAGCTTTGCCAGGACGCTCCGCATCACGGGCGAGCAGATAACAGACCCGATATCCGCCGCCTACTTCCCGGACGCTGACGAGCAGATAACAGCAACATTCAACGAATCGTCCTCATCATTTGAGATAAACGCTCCGCTGAGCAGTCACGGCGATGATCTTTACATGGATATCTCTTTCCTGAACTCAGACCGGCTTCTGTCCGATCCTGACTGCGTCGGCAGGTATCTTATACTCAACACCCGCACCATAAACCTGCTTTCCGGAGCTCTTTCCGAACACTATCTCTATAAATAAAAAAGCGCTTCTCATCCCATGTGAAAAGCGCTTATTTTTCAGTTGTCCATGCTGCGGATGTCCGAGAAGCCGCGTCCCTTTCCCCATACCGATTTAATGCTTATCACCGATACGAACGACTTAGGGTCTTCCTTGGCCAGATGTCTCTTTATGAGGAAGCTCTCTCTCGGAGAGCAGAGTATCTTGAGCTGTTTTCTCTTATCACCGGTGTACTCTCCGGTGACCTCCACGCTCGATACGCCGCGTCCGAGTTCATTCATAATGAAATCTGAAAGCGCATCGGCATCGCCCGGAATGATATCAAGTTCAACTATCTTATCGCTGAAACCGAACATCACAGCCTCGCCCACTCTCATGGAAACGAATATTATGATCACCGCGTACAGAGCTATCTGAAGGCCAAATACAAATGCGTTCACAAGCACGATAACGGCGTTCAGAGCAAAGGTTATGTCATTAAGGCCCATATGCGGCAGCCAGCGGTATTTTATCACCTTAGCGAGCGAATCAGTGCCTCCTGACGAGAATCCTGCTTTGAACGTAAGGCCGTTGGAAACTCCAAGCACGACTCCGCAGAATACCGCTACCAGGAAGAGGTCGTCGCTCTTTATGAGCACGACTTTTTTCAGTTCAAGTACAAGCATCACGGTCGGATATGAGACCGACATCAGTACTATCTTTCTTACCTCTTTGAGCCCCAGGAAGAACCAGACTATCAGAAGCACAAGCAGCGCGAGAGCGTAATATATCAACGAATAATTGATTCCCGTCAACTTCTGCACGATCCTGGATATTCCGGTTATGCCGCCGAAAGTAAGGCCATTAGGGATCATGATGCCTACCGTGCCCAGCGATCCGATCACGACTGCAAGCAGCGCCAGGCTTATTTCCTGCGCTCTTACCTGAAGCTTCGACCTTCCGTGGAGCTCAGGATCCTTGGCGTATATCTCGTTGACTTTCTTGTTAGCCGCCGCCTCTTTCTCGAGCTTTTTGTCGAGTGAGTCCAAGGCTTTATTCTCATCATTGCTCATATTATCTCACTTCCGTTCATATGTATCATCAGTCTGTTATCTCGGCAGGATACTCCCTTCCGAAACGGTCGACTACAACAGCGGCAAAGTTGCCGCCCGAAATGAAGCTGATGCTGTCCGCACCGGCATCAAATATGTATTTGCTTTCAAATGTGCCGTCGTAATCAGGATCTATCATCACATGATCCGCAAACTGTATGCGGTCTGCCCTGAGCGCCTCTTCGACAAAGCGGCGGTCCTTCATCTGTATCGATCCGGTATCGATATCCGGAACGAAGTCTTTGAGTCTGCACTTATACAGCGACCTTCCGTCCTCGAGGGAATCCCTGCTCAGCACCTCAATGTCCGCCCTGCCGCTTCGCTGTACGGAATCCTCAAGCCTCGTGAAGACGAAGTCCGCTCCGGCCTTTTTAAGCCTGCGCCTTGACATGGCCGCGGCAAGCTCCTCGCTGTCGCACGCTATCCACCTGCGGCCAAGCATGTGCGCCGCTTCAGGCAGGCTTCCGCTCCCGCAGAAGAAATC
>CADATR010000046.1 GCA_902790885.1 uncultured Eubacteriales bacterium | reverse complement strand
TTTTGCTGGTGCGCCCGGCGAGGATCGAACTCGCGGCCTTCTCATTCGGAGTGAGACACTCTATCCACTGAGCTACGAGCGCATATGGATGCCGGGCGTAAAGCCCGGCGCTGTTTATAATAATATAATGATGTGCAGAAAATCAACTGAAGGAGACTCAGAACCATCCCGCTATCTCCTAGAGGTAGTCTTTCTCGTATCCGATTGGTCTGAGCATGAGGTCGTCCATTGCTTCCCGTACGGTGATGTTGCCGTTGATGACATCATAGATGGCGTTGAAGATAGGCATCTCTACGCCTGTCTGCTCGGCCAGTTCGCGCGCTACCTCGGCGGTATACATTCCCTCGGAGACCATGCCGATCTCTTTGATGGCGTCTTCAGGCTTGTAGCCCTGGCCTATGAGCCTGCCGCAGCGGAAATTCCTGGAGTGGATGCTGGTGCATGTTACGATCATGTCGCCTATGCCTGCAAGTCCGAAGAATGTTGAAGGCCTCGCGCCCATCACTACTCCGAGTGCCGTCGCTTCCGCGCATCCTATCGTCAGCATTGCGGCCAGGGTGTTGTCCCCGTAGCCCGCTCCGTTTGCAATGCCTGAACCTACAGCCAGGACATTCTTGAGCGAGGCCGCAAGCTCCATGCCCATCATGTCGTCGTTGAGATATACTCTGAATTTCTTTGTGCTGAAAAGCTCTGCCATGGCCAGAGCGGAGGATTCCTTCCGTGAAGACATAGCCACTACGGTAGGGACTCCGATGCCTACTTCCTCGGCGTGAGAAGGGCCGCTGATGCAGACGTATCTGTCGAGGTCGAAGTATTCACCTATGACCTCGGACATCCTCTTGTGTGTTTTCTGTTCAAGACCCTTGGAGATGCAGGTGATTATCGCATCTTCGCGTATATACGGGACCGCTGCCTTTATTGCGCTTCTTACATGCTGAGCAGGAAGAGCGAATATCGCGAAATCCGCGTCTTTCAGGGCTTCCTCGTTGGTCTTGCAGAAATGGTAGTCGCCCTCGAGCTTAACGCCCGGGAGATAATCCTTGTTCTCCATATCTGCCGCCATGCGTGCCAGGTGATCCTGGTCGATGTCGTACATGTTTATCCTGCAGCCCTTGCCTGCAAGAACTGTTGAAAGAGCCGTACCAAAGCTTCCGCCGCCTATAAATGCAACTGTCTTCATGATGATCATCCCTTCTGCGATGCTGCGCATGGTCATAATTCTTAGCGGTTCTTACCATATGATTATACTGTTTTTGTGTTTAAATTGAAACTATAGTGCCTTTCATGTGTTATACTGTTAACCATGTAAATGCCGGCGGCGGTTTGCCGGTATAAAGGAGACGAAAATGGCAACCAAAAAGAATCCAAGGGTAATAAAGTTTGTACTCACTGATGATGATTATCTGGCATTCGGGCGTTACCGCATACTGTATACAGAAGGCGGGCGCAAGCTGGTAAACAGACAGAGGATCACATATCTTATAAGCGGTATCGCGATAGCGGCACTGTTCACGATATTCCATGCCGACCACAGCTTCACGATGATGGCTTACGCGATCGCTGCCGTGATCGGTATAGGCGGACCGATCTTCTCAGAGAAGCTGGTGCTGAGACAGCAGGAGAAGGCGATCAAGGAATCCGCTGACAGCCTGGACAGGGTGCATGCTGAAGAAAACGTGATCACCATAGGTGACGACGCTCTGACTACAGATGCCGGAGAAGATCATCAGTCGTTCGATTACAAAGACATACAGAAGGTAGACCTTACAGAGGAGGCAATCTATGTCTGGATGAGCGACACCATGATAATGTCGATCCCTCTGCGCGCTTTCGCGGGAATGCCTGAAATGAAGGAAGCGTATAAACTGATCAGGGAGAAGATAAAAGAAGCCGGCGGCACCGCGGCCGATGATGACAACTAAATGCACTTTGTCAAAAACAACAAAAACCTGGCTAAAAATTAGTTGACATCACAAGCTGACGTTGCTATAGTATCAACTGAACTTATTCTATGAAAGGAGCACATTCACATGACAAGAAACATGATGATGGAAATGGGAATGATGGGCATGTGCATGTGCAGAGCCGATGAATAGCATAGGATAAGGTCGTAACGAATCCAGAAACTGTGTAATTATTCTCATGTGTGAGATGCCGGGGCAGGTCGTTAAGACCTGCCCCGTATTATTTTTCAGGAAAGGGACAGAATGGCAGAACACATCATAAGTCTGCAGGGGGTAACAAAGGAATTTGATACAAAAGGCGGAAAGGTGGTTGCTCTTAAGGAGATAGATCTCGACATAGAGAAGGGCGATTCATTTGGTATCATAGGCCTCTCCGGCGCAGGAAAATCAACACTCGTGAGGACGATCAACCTGCTCGAGCAGCCGACCGAAGGCAAGGTGCTTTTCAACGGCAGCCTGCTTACAGGGCTGAAGGGCAAGGAACTCAACCTTCACAGACGCAAGATCTCCATGATATTCCAGCAGTTCAACCTGCTGATGCAGAGAGACGCTCTGGGGAACATAATGTTCCCGCTTGAGATCGCGGGAGTGCCTAAGGCAGAGGCGCTGAAGAAGGCGCAGGAGCTCCTGAAGGTAGTAGATCTTGAGGAAAGAGCTCACTCGTATCCGTCGCAGCTCTCCGGAGGACAGAAGCAGAGGGTGGCAATCGCAAGAGCCCTCGCATCTGATCCGGAAGTCATCCTCTGTGACGAGGCGACTTCAGCACTCGACCCTAAGACTACAAGGTCGATACTCAAGCTCCTCAAGCAGATCAACGAGGAGAGAGGCATAACGCTGGTGGTCATCACTCACGAGATGGAGGTAATCAAGCAGCTCTGCGGCAAGGTAGCTGTTATAGAAAACGGTGAGATCGTAGAGAGAGGACCTGTGGCTGAGATCTTCGCCAGACCGAAGACGAAAGCCGCGAAGAAGCTCTTCTTCCCGGATGAGGAGAACAGAGAGAAGGCTGAAGCAAGGACTTCCACGAAGAACAGACTGAGACTGGCCTTCGACGAAAGCTCAGCATACAAGCCTATAATTGCGAACATGATACTCGAGACAGGCGCACCGGTTAACTTCTTCTATGCCGATCTGGACATGCTCGGGGGAGAGCAGAAGGGTCAGATGGTGATAGGACTTTCAGAGGATAAGATCCTGGCTGAGAAGCAGAAGGAATACCTCAGAAAAGAGAAGGTTGAATTTATTGAACTCAACGAAGATACTGAGGAGGTGACAAAGTAAATGGACTTTCATGATCTTTTATCACTGCTCGGGCAAGGAACACTGGACTCCCTGTACATGATCATCATCTGTACGGTGGTATCCTACATAATCGGACTTCCTATAGGCGTATCCCTCGTGGTGACAGCGCCGGGAGGCATAAGGCCGCTGGGAATCTACAACAAAGTAGTGGGTTTCATAGTCAACATACTCAGGTCGGTGCCTTTCCTGATACTGATGATAGCCCTGATGCCTTACATACGTAAGCTGATCGGAACGGGAATAGGCAAGGAGGCGGCTACGGCAGCCCTGATAGTAGCGGCAGCGCCGTTCGTGGCAAGGCTCGTAGAGCAGTCGCTTCTCGAGGTAGACCCGGGAGTCGTCGAGGCGGCGCAGGCCATGGGAGCCAGCAACCTTCAGATAATCCGCAAGGTGATGCTCCTTGAAGCAAGACCTTCACTCCTGAACGGAGCCGCGGTAGCGACCATCAACATTCTCGGTTACACCGCGATGGCAGGTATAGTCGGAGCCGGCGGACTCGGAGAGATCGCCATCAGGTACGGACTCTACAGATTCCAGCCGTCGATAATGTGGATAACCATAGTGCTTCTGGTAATAATGGTACAGATATTCCAGGAGATAGGAATCAAAGTCGTAAGCAAATACGACAACCGCATCAACTAGTTAAAGCCCCCAAAGGGGAATTTATAAAAAGCTAAAACATCACTTAAAAATAATTCAAAAGAAAGGGAAAAGGAGAGAACCATGAAGAACATCAAAAGATTCAGCATTTTAGCAGCAATTCTCGTACTCGCGCTCGGCATCCTCACAGCATGCGGCGGCGGAAGCGACAGCGGTGAAGCCGCAGATTCCGGTGATTCGGCAGACAAGACAATCAAGGTAGCTGCTTCGCCTACACCTCACGCAGAGATCCTCAACTCCGTTGCGGACGCTCTCGCTGAAGAGGGATGGACACTCGAAGTCATCGAGTTCGATGACTATGTACAGCCAAACGTTGCTACAACAGATGGCGACGTTGACGCAAACTACTTCCAGCACGTTCCTTACCTCGATCAGTACAACGCTGAAAACGGAACAGACCTGGTAGCTGTAGGAAACGTTCACTATGAGGCAATGGGCGTTTACAAGGGACAGAAGCAGAGCTTAGATGAGCTCGCTGACGGTGACAAGATCGGCGTTCCTAACGACGTTACAAACGAGGCAAGAGCCCTCCAGCTGCTCGCTGCAAACGGCGTTATCACATTGAAGGACGGAGTAGGACTCGAGGCTACAAAGGTAGACATCGTAGACAATCCTAAGAACATCGAGATCGTAGAGCTCGAGGCTGCTACTATCCCAGCTTCACTCCCAGACCTCGCGTTCGGAGTCATCAATGCCAACTACGCACTCGGCGCTGGCCTCACAACAGACGATGCTGTAGCATACGAGGCTGAGGATTCAGAAGCTGCTGAGACATACGTAAACGTGATCGTAGTAAATGCAGGCAACGAGAACAGCGAAAAGACACAGGCTCTCGTAAAGGCTGTCCAGACAGATGCTGTTAAGGATTTCATCCTGAACACATACAACGGAGCTGTTCAGCCTAAGTTCTAAATCATGGAAGAAAGAAGAGTAGCTGTTCTGGCGGGCACGCCGGTCGACACCGACATGGGTGTCGAGTATATAAAGAATAAGAACTCTGACATGGAGGGGCGGCGCTGGCTGCCTCTCCATGATCCTGTGTCACCTGACTGCGACGCGCAGGTGAGATTCCAGTACTCTGACGAGGACGGAAAGCGCGCGGTCATGGACAACATTTTCGATGCCGAGATCGCCGAGGGAGTGAGAGACTTTTTTGTTTACTGCAACTCCCTTTCGGGATCCTTTGACTTCGACACATATGCAGTCATGAAGTCGCTTGATACAGGCGACGATATCCGCGTATTTACTCCGCTGCAGATCTACAGAAGCCTGGGCGGAGAATACGGGCGCCTCGGAGTCCTGGCGGCCAACAATCTGTCGGCACATGCCATAGAGGAAGCGCTCATGTCATCGAATCCGGATATCTATGCCATAGGCACGGGAAACATGGCAATAGTGCGCGCGATCGAGGACGGACTGACGCCGGCTGAGATAGTAGAGGAATGCGGCCTTGCCGACCTGGTAAGATACATGGAGACCAGCGGCGCGGAGGCGATAGTGCTCGGGTGTACGCATTTTCCGTATATCAGGGATGAGCTGGCAAAGCTGACAAAGCTTCCGCTCATAGACCCGGCCGATATGATGTTCGATAAAATGAACGGACACTGGTAAAAAAGCTGTCCGCGTCCTGAAGGGATGCGGGGGCACATTGCGAAAGATCTTAACGGGAATCTGCTTCACCGTAAAAACGGGGAGCGGATTCCTTTATTTTGCTCCGATTATTTTGTATAATTTACTATGTATGATTATGTGCCGGAAACAGGCACCGGTAAAACACTTCTAACAGAGAAAAAGGACGAAAACTATGGCAGGCAACTTTAAAAAAGTAGGCAAATGGGGCGAATGCCTCTGGGGGCTTGACGAGAACGGCAACCTCCTCATAGACGGCGGACTGGCAGCGGATCTGGGCGACGAAGGCGCTCCGTGGGCTGGCTATGAAGACGCCATAAAATCAGTAGTCGCTACACGCGGCGTGACCTTTCCTGACGGAACATCCCTTGCGGGACTGTTCAAGGGATGCAGAAAGATGGTAAAGGCTGATCTGAGCGGATTCGACACAACGAATGTCACACGCATGGATTCGATGTTTGAGGGCTGCGCTAATCTGAGCGAGCTCGACATCTCATCCTTCGATACACGCGGATGCTCAGACCTCAGCAGGATGTTTGCCCAGTGCGCGAAGCTCGACGACATGCTGCTCGGTGAGGACTTCAGCCCTGAAGGAGACGGCAGCACGGACTGCGGCAGACTGGCTGTAAAGGAATACGGCAAGTATAAGAAGGGAAAGCCGATCGCGGTAGAAGGCTTCAGAGTGCTTTATCACAGCAACTTCGACGGAGAGGCTGCGGAAGCGACAGAGGAAAGGCACACACTGCCAAATGCCATATATCAGGTAGAACCGCTCATGTTCGACAGACCGAACGAAAGCTGGTCGTTCATGGCGTGGAACGCGCGTCCGGATGGAAGCGGCGCAGCCATACCTGCCGGCACGGAAATAGAATCAGTAGACAGGGATATCGACCTCTACGCTATATGGGGGCACGCTCCTGAGATCGGAGAGATCACGGCTCCGGCTGCTTTCTCGTTTGGAGAGACCATACCGTTTGAACTCCCTGAGATAATCTCCCGCAACGACCCTGAGGTCACCGGATATCTTGAGATAAGCGAGACCGGTGAAGAGGGCACATGGCACGCGATCAACCATGACGCCATACTGCCGGTAGCATGCAGCGGATACCTCATGAGACTCCACGCGGCAAACAGCGTCGGAGAATCAGTATCAAATATGGTCAGACTCGATATCAGAAGAGCGAACATAGACGTATCAGGCGTGCGCTGGGCAGAAGAAGATGACATGACGTATGACGGAAACGTCAAGCGCGTGTGGCTCGAGGGACTGCCGGAAGGCGTTGTGCCGAGCTATATCGGAAACGAGGGCGTTGAGGCAGGCACTTACACGGCGACCATCAGCTTTGACTTCGACCAGGCGAACTTCAATGAGCCGCTCATAGTGCGTGAGCACGAGTGGACGATCCGCAAGGGCTCATACGATATGTCCCAGGTGAGCTGGGTATACGACGGTCCTTTCGCGTACGACGGCGAGACTCACGGCGTTGAGCTCAAAGGTCTGCCTGAGGGGGTTTCGGCATATTATGAGAACAATTCTTCCGCGAAGGCGGGAGTATATACCGCAAAGGCCGGTTTCGAATATGACAGAGCGAATTATGAGAAGCCTCAGGATGTGGCTCCGTGCGTATGGGAGATAAAGAAAGTCGGCATCGAAGCTTCAGACCTCGAGTGGTCGGGCTGCGAGGGCTTTGTGTATGACGGTGAGCCTAAAAGGGTATACATCACCAACCTCCCTGAGGATGCCGAGGTGGAGTACGACGGAGCAGAGGAGACTCAGGCGGGCAAGTATCTCGCGAGAGCTTCCGTAGGCGGCAACTACTGCATCCTGGGCCCTGCGGAGTACGAGTGGGAGATCGCGAAAGCTTCCTATGACATGACAGGTACTGCCTGGAGCGATGTTGCGGATTTTGAGTACGACGGAGAGATCCACAGCATGCAGCTGGCGTCCTATCCGCAGGAACTCGGAGTAAAATATAGCGGAAACGAAGGAAGAAGAGCCGGCGAATACACGGCCCGCGCTGCTTTCGTCAACCCTGATACACATAACTACAATACTCCTGATGACATGACCATCAGCTGGAGAATCGGAAAGAAGACCCTCGACATGTCAGGAGTAAAGTGGGATTACGAAAACGCATTCACCTATGACGGAGAACTCAAGAAGGTAGAGCTCACAGGACTGCCTGAGGGAGTCTATGCTGAGTACGAGAACGCGTCCGCATATGACGCGGGTCTTTACACTGCTCACGCGAGCCTCAGATTTGACGGAGACAACCTTGTGGCCGAAGCTCCGGACGACTGCGTATGGAGGATACTGAAGAGCAGGGTAGACATCTCCGATGTCCACTGGGATTATTCGGAACCGTTTGAATACGACGGAAACGAGCACGGCATCCACCTTGTCAACGTTCCTGAAGGCGTTGAGGTGGAATACAGCGGCAACACTGCTGAAGGCGCCGGAATGTACGCGGCAAGCGCGGTACTGGTGCCGACAGATGCGAACAATTACGAAGTTCCTGAAGTAAACGGATGCGCATGGGCAATCGACAAGGCAGAGTTCAAGCTGCCTCCGCTCGCATGGACAGATTCATCCGCGTTCATCTATGACGGAAGCGAAAAGTCCGTAGAAGTCACAAATGAGCTCAGCGGCGTCAGCATCGAATATACGGGCAATACGGCGACAGGAGCCGGCAGATATTTCGCAAAAGCGATCTTTACTCCTGAAGATGGAGACAACTTCAGGGCACCTGATCCTCAGGGCCACTCCTGGAGCATCAACAAGGCACACTTCGACATGAGCGGAGCTTACTGGGATTACAATGAGCCGTTCATCTATGACGGCAGCCCTAAGACCGTAAAGGTCGCCGGTCTCCCTGACGGAGTGACAGCTGAGTACTTCAACGAGTCCGCAACAGACGCGGGCGCGTACACCGCGACCGCGAAATTCAAGGTAGAGGATCCTGACAATTACGAAGACAACATCCCTGACATGATGCTCGACTGGAGCATCGACAAGGCGGCGTTCGACATGAGCGAAGTCAGATGGCAGGAGAACAGGGAATTCCAGTATGACGGCGAAACAAAGTGCATAAGGCTGACAGGACTGCCTGACGGTCTGACTCCTGAGTACGAGGGAAGCGAGGCTTACACAGCAGGAGAATACACTGCAAGAGCCGGATTCTCTTACGATGAGAAGAACTACAAAAAGCCTGAGGTGGCTACATGCCACTGGGTGATCGGCAGAACGCCGGTAGACGTCTCTGCGGTGAACTGGGACTACGAGGAGCCGTTCGTATATGACGGAACAGAGAAGACAGTAGCTGCCAGAAACATACCTGAAGGCACAACGGTAAGATACAGCAACACCAGGGCGAGCCAGGCAGGCACATACGTGGCAGCTGCCGAGATCATTCCGGAGGATACTGAAAACCTCACAAAATCAAGGCTCGAGAACCTCACATGGAGGATCGACAAGGGCGATTACGACATGAGCCATGTCCGCTGGGATTACGAGAAGCCTTTCACCTATGACGGAAACGAGTTCAGAGTGGTCCTCAAGGGGCTGCCTGAGGGAGTGCTGCCGTCATACAGAGGCAATACTGCGCGCGATGCAGGCTCGTACAAGGCAAGCGCATCGTTCACGGTCGCAGACGGCCGCAACTTCAATACTCCTGAGCCTATGGAGCTCGACTGGGAGGTAAGGAAGGCCGAATACGACATGTCTGGAGCTTCCTGGGATTACGAAGGCGAGTTCAGATACAACGGAAGGATGCATGAGGTATCGCTCAGAGGCCTTCCGGACGGCCTCAGGGTCGTATACTCGGGCAACGCTGCAGCCGATACAGGCTCATATGAGGCGTTCGCCGAGCTGCTCCCTTACGATACATACAACTACAATCAGCCTGTGATAGAGAGCTGCAAGTGGCAGATCGTGAAGGCTGACTACGATATGTCCGCGGTCAGATGGGACTACAGCAGCCCTAAGGTGTTCAACGGAAGAGCGCAGAGCGTACTGCTCGAGCATCTCCCTAACGGCATCAAGGCCGATTACACGGGCAATGAGGGCAAGGAGGCAGGCAGCTATACTGCGAAAGCAACGCTTACTGTTTCTGACCCTGCGAACTACAACACTCCTTCAGTGCCTGACTGCGACTGGGAGATCGACAGAGCCGACTACGACATGACGGCGGCAAGCTGGAATTACGAGCCGGGCTGCTTCACATACGACGGAAGCAGAAAGACCATCGAGCTCAGCGGTCTGCCTGAGAATGTGACGGCTTCATACAACGAAAACAGCGCTGAGAAGGCCGGAGACTACACGGCTACAGCCACATTCGAGACATCAGATGTCAACTTCAGGGCTCCTGAGCCTGTGAAGATCGACTGGAGCATCAGCAAGGCCGATTACGACATGAGCAATGCCGCATGGGATTACGACGGCAGCTTCGTGTTTGACGGCATGCCTAAGAGGATTCAGCTTACGGGCATTCCTGAAGGCGTGAGCGTCACCTATGAAGGCAATACCGCGGTCAACGCGGGCAGCTACAGAGCTGTCGCCAGATTCGGCATCGATACGGCAGACTTCAACGTACCTGAAGAGATGAGCTGTGACTGGGCAATCGAGAAGGCGGATCCGGACATCCGCAAGCTCAGATGGGATTACTCGCGCGCGTATACATATAACGGCAGCGTGAGGACTGTAAAGCTCGAGGGACTTCCTGATTCCCTCAGCGCTGAATACACAGGCAACAGCGCGGCAGGAGCCGGAGAATACACAGCGCATGCTGAACTTACTCCGAAGGACCCTGCAAACTATAACGGAACATCGATAAAAGACTGCGACTGGCGCATACTGAAGGCGAATTATGATATGTCGGGAGCAAGATGGGAGGGCATATTCGAGTCCGTATATGACGGAAGCGAAAAGTCCGTATACATCGCAGGACTCCCTGAGGGCGTAACTCCGGTATATCACGGAAACACAGCTGTGAATGTAGGCAACTACAGCGCGTCGGCAGATCTTCAGTACGATGCCGACAACTACTATGCTCCGTCCATTGACGGCTGCGAGTGGAGCATCAGCAAGGCGACTTACGACATGTCGCAGGCGGCATGGCAGGGCGTCACCGGATTCACATTTGACGGAGAGCCTAAGTCGGTAGTACTCACAGGACTCCCTGAGGGCATCACACCGGTCTACACAGGCAATACCGCCACTGATGCCGGCTCATACGAGGCTTCCGTAAAGCTCGAGTATGACGCTGAAAACTATGAAGAGCCATCGTTCGGAGGCTGCAGATGGAGCATCGCGCCGGCTGCCGTTGAGGTCAACACAAGCGCGGT
>CADATR010000045.1 GCA_902790885.1 uncultured Eubacteriales bacterium | reverse complement strand
GTAGACGCATCCAAGCTGGAGCTTACGGAAGAGATCGTGGACATCAGACGTGTTGCCAAGACAGTTAAGGGCGGAAGAAACATGAGATTCTCCGTCACAGTAGTTGTCGGCGACGGCGAAGGCCACGTAGGCATGGGTCTCGGCAAGGCTATCGAGATCCCTGAAGCCGTAAGAAAGGCTACAGAAGATGCTAAGAAGAAAATGATCTATGTACCGACAGTAGGAACTACAGTTCCTCACGAGACTGTTGGTGAATTCGGAGCGGGCAAGGTCCTCATCATGCCTTCCGCAAAGGGTACAGGCGTTATCGCGGGTTCATCCGTACGTACAGTGCTCGAGGCAGCAGGAATCAAGGACGTAAGAGCTAAGTCGCTCGGAACAAGCAATACCGGAAACATGGCAAGAGCAACAATGGAAGGTCTCAAGAACCTGACAACCGTTGAGGAAGTTGCTAAGCGCCGTGGAAAGACACCGGAAGAAATCATCGGATAGGAGGCAAGGGAAATGGCAAAACTGAGAATCACACTGGTTAAGAGCCCTATCGCTTGTCAGCCTAGGCAGAAGAAGACTGTTGAGGCACTCGGACTGAGGAAGCTCCATCACTCTGTAGAGCTCGAGGATTCCCCGGCAACAAGAGGAGCTATCAACAAAGTCTCCCACCTGCTCAAAGTAGAAGAACTGTAAGGAGGGCAAAGGCCATGAGAATTCATGAACTTAAAAAGCCGGAAGGCTCCACAAAGGCTCCTAAGAGAATCGGCCGCGGCCAGGGTACCGGTCAGGGAACAACTGCCGGAAGAGGTATGAACGGTCAGAACTCCAGAAGCGGCGGCGGAGTCAGACTCGGCTTCGAGGGTGGCCAGATGCCACTCTACAGAAGACTCCCTAAGAGAGGCTTCACCAACAAATGGGCTAAGGAATATGCCGAAGTAAACGTTAAGGATCTTAACAAATTCGAAGACGGAACAGAGGTAGACATGAGCGTACTGCTCGCAGCAGGCCTTGTCGGAAAGAAGCTGGACGGACTCAAGGTCCTCGGCAACGGTGAACTCACAAAGAAGCTCACAGTTAAGGCTGAGAAGTTCAGCAAGAGCGCTGTCGAAAAAATCGAAAAGGCAGGCGGAAAGGCAGAGGTCATCTGATGGAATTTGTGAAGACATTCTCTAAGGCATGGAAAATACCGGAGATTAGATCCAAGATAATCTTCACGCTTCTGATGCTGCTGGTATTCAGGATCGGATCCAACATTCCGGTCCCGGGTATCGACAGAGAGTATCTTGCGCAAATGTTTTCGGGAGAGACCGGGCTTCTCGATCTCTTCGACCTGTTCTCGGGTGGTGCATTCAGCAACTTCACAATATTTGCTCTGAGTATCACCCCATACATTACTGCATCGATCATCGTGCAGCTGCTGACGATCGCGTTCCCGTACTTTGAGCGACTCGCCAAAGAGGGAACCGAAGGCCGCAAAAAGATGGCCACGATCACGAGGTATATGACTGTTGTGCTCGGACTTATCCAGGCGATAGGTCTTACGGTCGGTCTCTTCAGAAGAGCGATCGTCGATACGAGCGCATTCAACATCATCACGATCGTTGTTGTTCTGACAGCCGGAACCGCATTCCTGATGTGGCTCGGCGAGCAGATCAATGAGTACGGAATCGGAAACGGTATCTCCATGCTCATCTTCGGAGGTATCGTTGCCAGACTCCCGTCCGCAGCCAGAAGCGTATTTACGCAGGTAAAGGACGGAGCAGTATCCGTAGTTGCTGTCATAGCACTCCTCATCGTAACAGTGCTGATCACAATGGTGATCATCATGATGCAGCAGGGAGTCAGAAAGATCCCGGTACAGTACGCGAAGCGCGTTGTAGGACGCAAGATGTACGGAGGCCAGTCGACTCACATTCCTATGAAGGTGAATGCGGCAGGCGTTATCCCTATCATCTTCTCCATCTCGCTGCTTCAGTTCCCGCTGACGATCACCTATTTCGTCCCGAACTCCGGATTTACGGATTTCGTAACGAAGTATCTGTCGCCTTCGGGCAATCCGGGCGTGTGGGTGTATGCAGCATTGAACATAGTGCTTACAATGTTCTTCACATATTTCTACACGGCAATCATGTTCAACCCGACAGATGTAGCCGATAACATGAGACAGAACGGCGGATTTATTCCTGGTATCAGACCGGGAGTCGCAACCGTTGAATATCTGTCTAAGATAATGAGCAGACTGTGCTTCGCCGGAGGACTCTTCCTGGCGGCAGTCGCAACTATCCCGACTATCGTAAGCGTGTTCACACCGTTCAACTTCAGCTTCGGCGGAACATCCTTGCTGATCATGGTAGGCGTTGCGCTCGACATAGTACAGCAGCTCGAAAATCAGATGCTGATGAGGAATTATCAGGGTTTCCTTAAGTGATTGACTTACAAGAGGAGGAAGTAGAAATGAGAGCAGTATTACTGGGACCTCCGGGTGCGGGCAAAGGCACTCAGGCAGTAAGATTGGTTGAAAAGTATGGCATTCCTCAGATCTCTACGGGAGATATCTTCCGTAAGAACATCAAGGAAGGAACCGAGCTCGGAAAGAAAGCTCAGGAGTATACAAATTCCGGCAGACTCGTTCCTGACGAGCTGGTAGTCGACCTCGTGGCCGACAGGCTTACATGGGATGACTGCGCAAACGGTTATCTTCTCGATGGATTCCCGAGAACCATCGCTCAGGCGGAGGCCTTCGACAGGATGCTCGAGAATAAGGGCCAGAAGCTCGATGCTGTCATCAACTTCGAAGTCGGTTATGAGACTCTCATGCAGAGACTTACCGGCAGAAGACTGTGTAAGGAGTGTGGCGCAAGCTATCACGTCGTATTCACCCCTCCTGCAAAAGAGGGCGTTTGCGACAAATGCGGCGGCCAGCTCGAGCAGCGCAAGGATGATACAAGAGAGACCGCTGAGAAGAGGATAGAGATCTATGAAGAGTCAACAGCTCCGCTGATCGATTACTACAGCAAGGCTGGAACTCTCAAGAACTTCAATGCGGAGAAGACACCTGATGAAGTATTCGCAGACATAGTCGCGGAGATGGGAGAGTAAGCGGGACATGATAATAATCAAGTCTAAACGCGAAATTGAACTCATGAAAGAGCCATGCAAGGTCACAGCAGAACTGCTCAACGATCTTGCGGATTTCGTCAGACCGGGCCTTTCAACGAAGGATGTCAATGACTTCGTTGAAAAGAGGATCACCGGACATGGCATGACACCGACATTCAAGGGCTATGGCGGGTTTCCCGCCGCAGCCTGCGTGTCTGTCAATGAAGAAGTGATCCACGGCATACCAAACGCAGCAAGGATACTAAAGGAAGGCGATATCGTAAGCGTGGATGTGGGCGCCACCTACAGAGGCTATAACAGCGATGCGGCGCGCACATATCCGGTAGGCACGATAAGCGCTGAAGATCAGAAACTGATAGATGTCACCAGACAGAGCTTCTTCGAAGGCATCAAGTATGCCATGGAAGGCTACAGGATCGGAGACATCGGGCATGCGGTACAGAAGTATGCCGAGAGCTTCGGAATGGGCGTGATCAGGGATTACACCGGTCATGGCACCGGTACCAAGCTTCACGAAGACCCATATATCCCTAACTACGGAAAGCCTGGCAAGGGCGCAAGGATCGAAAGAGGAATGACACTCGCCATCGAGCCTATGATAGCCCTCGGCAGCTACGAAGTAAGGGTGCTGGGGAATGACTGGACAGTGGTGATGGTGGACGGAAAGAAATCCGCTCACTATGAAAACACTATTCTGGTCACCGACGGAGAACCTGAGATCTTAACTCTGCAATAGGAGGGACGTAATGGCAAAGAGCAACACTATAGAGGCAATGGGCACCGTTATCGATGCACAGCCGAACGCGATGTTCAAGGTGAGGCTGGATAACGACTTCGAAATACTCGCTCATATCTCCGGCAAGATCAGAATGAACTACATCCGTATACTGCCGGGTGACAGAGTAAAGGTCGAATTATCGCCTTACGACCTTACAAGAGGCAGGATCACATGGCGTGAGAAGTAAAGAGTTCCCTGAGAAAATACGGCGTTGCCGTAATGTCGGAAACTTTGATCTACGGGGGCTGAGCCCCTTCGATAAAAAGGAGTAAAGAAATGAAAGTACGCGCTTCAGTAAAACCTATGTGCGATAAGTGCAAGATCATCAAGAGACACGGTCGCGTAATGGTTATCTGCGAGAATCCGAAACATAAACAGCGCCAAGGTTAATCAGCGCTGATGAATGAGTCTCGCACTGAAAAAAGAACAATAAAAAACATTGCAAAAATGTTACTATTAGTCGTTCGCGTGAATAGCGACAAGGAGGGGCCCGCGAAGCGGGAGGATCCCTTATCGCCCTGAACGAATAACGAGTATGTAGCCCAAGGGATTACTATGCCTTGGGTGTTCGCACGCGGATCAAAAATAGCTGTAAAGCGCCGGGAGGACCGGGTTCCCGGGATTTGAAAACGCTTAAAAAAACATGGAACACCTGTCTATATCGCCCCCGGAAAGGCGACGGAAGATAGGAAAGGAGGAAAAACATGGCAAGAATTGCCGGAGTAGACCTGCCAAGAGATAAGAGGATCGAATACGGTCTGACATATATCTATGGAATTGGTCTCGCAACATCCAGAGAGATTCTCGCAAAAGCGGGAGTTGATCCTGACATCAGAGTCAGAGATTTGACCGAAGAAGACGCCGGTAAGATCAGAAGAGTCATCGATGCTGACTACATGGTAGAAGGTGACCTCAGAAGAGAGGTTTCGCTCAACATCAAGAGACTCATGGAGATCGGATCCTACAGAGGCATCAGACACAGAAGAGGACTCCCTGTAAGGGGTCAGAAGACAAAGACAAACGCAAGGACACGCAAGGGCCCGAAGCGTCTTGCCGGAAAGAAGAGATAAGGGGAAGGAGGTATAAGTTATGGCAGCTGTTAAGAAGACAGTACGTAAAAAGAAAAGAGAACGCAAGAACGTTGAACGTGGCCAGGCTCATATCCAGTCCACCTTCAACAATACGCTGATCACACTGACCGACATGGACGGAAACGCACTCAGCTGGTCCAGCGCTGGTTCAAACGGATTCAGAGGCTCCCGTAAGAGCACTCCGTTCGCAGCAGCAGAGGCAGCTACAGTAGCGGCTAAGGCGGCTATGGAACACGGTCTCAAAACAGTAGAAGTCTACGTAAAGGGACCTGGCTCGGGCAGAGATTCCGCAGTAAGAGCACTTGAGACTGCAGGACTCAAAGTAACCATGATCAAGGACATCACACCGATTCCTCACAATGGTTGCAGACCGCCTAAGAAGAGAAGAGTCTAATCGGGAAGGAGGAGCATAATATATGTCAAGAGATAGAGGACCTGTGCTGAAGAGAGCAAGAGCTCTTGGAATCGAGCCACAGTACCTGGGTGTTAATAAAAAATCCAAAAGACATGGCGCAGTAAGACGCCGCAAGAAGAGCGAATACGGTATCCAGCTGAATGAGAAGCAGAAAGTAAGATTCACTTACGGACTCAGCGAGACTCAGTTCCGCAACCTGTTCGACAAGGCTTCGAAGAGAAAAGGCGGAGCCGGTGAGAACCTCCTCATCATGCTCGAGAGCAGACTGGACAATGTTGTATTCAGAATGGGATTCGCAGCAACAAGAAGAGAAGCACGTCAGCTTGTCAACCATGGTCACTTCCTGGTAAACGGCAAGAAGGCTGATATCCCTTCAATGGAGCTCAAGGCTGGTGATGTGGTTTCCGTAAAGGCTAAATCACAGTCATCCCCTAAGTTCAATGAGCTTAAGGAAATGATCATCACAACACCTGCCTGGATCGACCTTAATCTTGATAAGTTTGAGGGAAAGATCGTCAGAACTCCTGAGAGAGCGGACGTTGACCTTCCTATCGAAGAGCACTACATCGTAGAGTTCTATTCAAGATAGTAGCTTAGAGCCGGACACACCGGCAAAAGCAGTCGTTATAATTGAATATCCAGGGGAGGAGACTATGATCGAGATTATTAAGCCAACTATTACCAAAGAAGTTGATGAAAACGGTCGTTATGGCAAATTCGTGATCGAACCTCTTGAAAGAGGCTATGGCACAACTCTGGGCAACTGCATGAGAAGAGTCCTTCTTAGCTCTCTTCCGGGTGCAGCCATCACAAGCGTTAAGATCGATGGCATTCTCCATGAGTTTTCGACGATTCCGGGCGTCAAGGAAGACGTTACCGAGATCATCCTCAACCTGAAGAGACTTGCTGTCAGAGTCGACGGAGACGATGACAGAAGAGCGATCATCAATGCTGTAGGTCCGTGCGAAGTCACGGCCAGAGATATCCTCGTAGATGCAGACACTGAGATCTACAATCCAGACCTGCACATCGCCACGCTGGCAGATAACGCCACACTGGTAATGGAGATGAACATTGCAACAGGCAAGGGCTATGTTCCGGCAGAAGAGAACAAGACCCCTGATACACCGATTGCGGTTATCCCTGTTGACTCGATCTTCACACCTGTAATAAAAGTCAACTTTACGGTTGAAAACACAAGAGTCGGTCAGAAGACAGACTATGACAGACTCGTACTGGAGATATGGACTGACGGTTCGATCGCTCCTGAAGAAGGCGTTTCGATCGGAGCAAAGATCATCCAGGAGCACCTCGATCTGTTCATCGGACTTGGTGCTGAAGTAAGCGACATGAAGTTCATGATCGAAAAGGACGAGGACCGCAAGGAAAAGGCGCTCGTCATGGCGATCGAGGAGCTGGAACTGTCCGTTCGTTCATTCAACTGCCTCAAGAGAGCATCCATCAACACTGTTGAGGAGCTCACACAGAAGACTGAGGAAGATATGATGAAGGTCAGAAACCTCGGAATGAAGTCGCTTGTAGAAGTTAAAAACAAACTCGCTGAGCTGGGGCTTTCACTCAAGCCGAGCGAAGAAGAGTAATTTGAAAGGAGCCATCAATGAAAGGTTATAAGAAGCTGGGCAGAAATTCTGCACACAGAAAATCCATGCTGAGAAACCTGGTAACCGATCTTTTCAGAGAAGGCAGAATCACAACAACAGATATGAGAGCTAAGGAAGCCGGCCGTCAGGCTGAGAAGCTGATCACTATCGCGAAGAAGGGCGACCTTCACGCAAGAAGACAGTGCCTCGAGTACCTGTTTGACGAAGATGTTGTGACTAAACTCTTCGATGAGATCGCTCCGGGCTATGAGAACAGAAACGGAGGATACACACGTACCCTCAAGCTGGGACCTAGGCAGGGAGATAACGCTGAGGTAGTTTACCTCGAGCTCGTGTAATATCACGTAAATGAAAAGGCGGTGCGAAAGCACCGCATTTTTTTAATATGTGTGTTTGTCAGGTTCCATGTCCATCGCCTCGAGCAGAAGGTTGAGGCTTGTTTCAACCATGTCTGCCTTGTACTTAGGCAGCCGCTGGAGCCGTTCTATCAGAGTGGCATTCGAGTCGTCAGATGCATCGCCTTTCCCGAACAGAATGAAATCAGAGCTGACATTCAGAATGGTACAGATCCTGACCAGCGTAGGTACGGAGGTGCCTACCAGACCTCTTTCGAGATCTGACAGATACTGAGGCGTTACGCCTACCTTCTCTGACAGCTCCTCCTGTGTAAGATCAGCCCGCTTTCGGGCCGTTCGGATGTTTGATCCGATGTTATACATGCTAAGTTCCCCTTTTTTCCTCATAGTCCCTCGATAAACTGGTATACTCCTGCCTGTCGTTTTCGAATCCGGTCTGACATCAGACTGCTGTTTACATAATAATTCAAAGTGACACATTAGGTTTACAATGTATAAACTTTATAATATAAAAGTTGTGCATTGAATGAGGTGAAAGGTTTTGCTATTATTGTGCAGGACATTCAATAAAGATCAGACAGCAAAGGGAGAGCAGAAGAGTCAGGATGAAAACCATAAAAATAAACGGGCATTATCTCGGGGGAGCTCTTCTTGTGGATGACCCTGACATAAAACGGACTTATACAGACGCTTCGGGGCAGCCGCGCCATGTGAGGTGCTTCACACAGCCGGCAGGGCTGAAAGCCTACGCGCGCAGGCATCCTGAAGGGATAATACTGGCAGGTGCCGGCAATATATTTTTTACAGAGCCAGTCCCGGTATCGCCTGCGATGATAAGCTTCGATGAGAACGGAAGCGCGAACATACAGGTAAGGGAAGGAGCCGCAGAGCTGGAAAGGCAGCTTGAAGCCATCGAAGCGATACAGACAGCTGCAGAGAACGCGATATTACGATAAAACAGAGGGGCCGCGCCGCAGGGCGCGGCCTCTGGTCTGTCTGTATTAGTCAGTATTTCGAAAAAAATAACAGAGGAAAAAATCGAAGGCTACCATTTTGCTGTTCAAAGTGGTAAAATAAATAAGTTAGGAATCAGCCACGTCCGGGATGCTTTGCATAGCATCGGGACCGGCATGAATTTGGAGGAGTATGCGCTTATGACTAAAAAAGAGCGTAATAAAGCAATAATCATCTTCTCGGTCATCGCGCTGGTGTTTCTGATCGGATCCATCATGACAGGCGGCACCGGCGGTGAAGAGGAGTCCGTGCAGGTCGTCATGAGAGACGCTGTCATGCACGAGGTAAACAGAGTAAGCCTCTTCGGGCTTAAGGACGTCAATCCGTCCCTGATCGCGGCCTTCATCGTATCGGGCATCATGATAGTGTTCGCGCTGATATGCAGGATATTCGTGATACCGCGCTTCAGGCTCGTTCCGGGAAAGTTCCAGCTGGTTCTTGAGACCGTGGTAGGCATCTTTGACGGAATGGCAAAGCAGAACTCGCATATCAACAGATTCCTCGGAGCATACATATTCGCGGCAGGCTCATACATCTTTACGGGCACGCTGTTTGAGCTTTTGGGAGTGCAGGTGATGACCACCGAAGGTCACGCCATCTCGCTCCCGGCACCGTTCGCAGATGTAAATGGTGCCATAATGATGGGATGCCTCTCGTATCTGGTGATAATGTCAGGCGGTATCGCCGGGAACGGCATAAAGGGAATAGGAAAGACACTGAAGGATTTCTCGCTTCCTATCTCGCTCAGCTTCCGACTTTTCGGAGCGCTGCTCTCGGGAGCTCTGGTAACCGAGCTCGTCTACTACTACACCGCCATGAGCTATGTTGTGCCGGTCATCGTCGGAGTGCTCTTCACGCTTCTGCACGCGCTCATCCAGGCATACGTGCTTACGATGCTGACCTCGCTCTTCTACGGAGAGGTCTCCGAGAAGGTGGAGAAGCCGCCTAAAGAAAAGAGAAGGCTCGGCAAAAAGCGCACAACAGTAGTAAGGGAACAGAACGCATAATATAAAATATCAACTTTAAAAGGAGAACTACAATGAACCTCAATGCAAAGAAACTGAAAAGACTGGCAATCGTTCTCGCGATGGTAGGAGCAGCAATGATGCTGCTGCTGACAGTAGGAGTATTCGCTGAGACAGGTGACGCGGCAGCAACTGCAGATGCAGCTTCAGCCGCTGCATCAACTACCGGGCTCAAGGCTATCGCAGCTGGTATCGCTATTGGCCTTGCGTCTTGCGGCGGTGCTATCGGAATGGGATTAATTGGAGCCAAGACATCAGAAGGTATTTCAAGGCAGCCTGAGGCAGAAGGAAAGATACGTACAAGCTTCATGCTCGGGCTCGTCTTCATAGAGACAGCAATTATCTATGCACTGCTCACAGTCATCCTGATCATATTCGTTCTTT
This sequence comes from uncultured Eubacteriales bacterium, assembly GCA_902790885.1. The sequence goes on along the minus strand of CADATR010000045.1, from coordinate 1,444 downwards.
AGCGGATGCGTCAGCAGACCGGTATATTGACAGACAGGGAGTAATCAGATGACAGGACTACCACTTAACATAGACTGGCAGCAAATACTGCTGCACCTGTTCAATTTCACCATACTCTTTGGTGCGCTTTACATTCTTCTCTACAAGCCTGTTAGGGACTTCATGGAAAACAGGGAAGCTCATTACGCTGAAATGGACAGCAAGGCCGAGCAGGCTCTGGCTGACGCCGAAAACAGCAAGGCTTCCTACGAGAAGAAAGAAAGAGACTTTGACGAAGAGATCAGGGCTGAAAAGAACAGGCTGAGCAAGGAGATCGAAACAGAAAGAGAGCGCAGGCTCGCGGCGGCACGCGGTGAAGCCGAGAAGATCATTTCGGATGCCCGCGGAGAGGCCGACAGAGAGAAGAAAGAGATCATCGAATCCGCGCAGAAGGAGATCACAGAGATGGTCACAGACGCGATGGAGAAGCTCACTCTCGAGCAGACTGCTTCAGATGCTTTCGATCAGTTCCTTGATGCTGCGGAGGAGGCAGACAAATGAGTAACGAAGAAAAGATCCTCACCGCAGTGATTTACTCTGCCGCGGAGCCGAGCAAAGAGCAAAAGGCGAGGTTCGGACAGTTTTTGAAAAACAAATACGGCTCGGATATCCCGCTTCAGTGGGAGATGTCCGATGCCTTCCCGGGAGGCTTCAGACTCGAAGTCGGATCCGACATATATGACTGGTCGGTAGGCGGAAGATTCCGCCAGCTGAGAGATACCCTCGTTAAGGTACCTACCAGCAACGGCAACATCATACCTCTGCTCAAGGAGAGCATCCAGGCATGGACTCCGGAGGCGATGGCCGAGCAGGTTGGAGAGGTCATAACGGTCGGAGACGGCATCGCGACAGTTGCCGGCCTTCCGCAGGCAACATTCGGAGAGATCCTGCTGTTCGCTGACGGAGTCAGGGGCATGGTGCAGGATATCCGCAGAGACAATATTGGCTGCGTTCTTTTCAGCAGCGATGAGAGCGTCACTCAGGGTTCCTCGGTAAAGAGGACGGGCAAAACGGCCGGAACCCCTGTAGGAGAGAATTTCCTCGGAAGAGTAGTCGACTCACTCGGTTCACCGGTCGACGGACTCGGAGATATCACGGCCTCGGGCTACATGCCTGTAGAGGCTCAGGCTCCGCCTATCATCGACAGACAGCCTGTAGACACTCCGCTTGAGACTGGAATTTTCTCGATCGACTCCATGTTCCCTATCGGCAGGGGACAGAGAGAGCTCATCATCGGAGACAGGCAGACAGGAAAGACCGCCATCGCGATAGACGCCATCATCAACCAGAAGGGCAAGAACTGCATCTGCATTTACGTAGCCATCGGACAGAAGACTTCATCGGTAGTGCAGATACAGCAGACTCTCAAGAAGCACGGCGCGCTTGATTATTCCATCATCGTGAC